>CAZMFZ010000076.1:0-18199 GCA_964565665.1 uncultured Bifidobacteriaceae bacterium
ATAAACCTCACCCCCAACCCCTCTCCAAGGAGAGGGGTGCCGAAGATCGAGCAATACGGCTTTGAATTAATTTAACCTATCTTTAATTTTACTGCCAAATAAACCTAAATAAGTGGGAAACTAAAATGTTTTTTGGTTTATTTTTTTTAAAATTGTCTGAACCTTGATTTATGGGATTAGGGGGATTAATTGATGTTGGGATTTATTAGTAGCTTTCCGATATCAAAAACGATTACCAAGGTTTTTAACCATTGGTAACGTTGTCAACGGCTAACAGCCTTGACAATCGTTTGATGTAGTACTGCCAACTTTCCAAATTTTAAGTATGGTTGTTTTGGAGATTTGTTTTCAGGCGTTCGGAAGGTTTGGAACGTTGGTTGAATTTGAATTAAGGGTGGTTTTGGGCTTTCAAAAAGGAGTTATATCTAGTTATAATCTATGCCGCCAAGCTACGCAATTCTGCCCAAGCAATTACCTTTTCGGCAGAGTCGAAGCCTATTTTTACCACCTTTTCATCTCCATGCCCATCATAACCCATTAAAAGATGAAGCAACTCATATACATTATTGAAATTATTGAGCAATTTTTTATCTAACTTCCTTAGTTCTTCTTTGTACCAATCTACTGATTTTCTGCCTTTTTTGGGCTTGATTAGCACTTGATCTAAAGCCACAAGCACACCTGTATAAGCAGTATGCCCTGCCATTTTTATATATTTTTTGTCCTGGTAATGCCCATCTTCTTTCTTCGCTTTTGTACTCAATATTTCTTTGGCATTGGCTAGGTGGCGATTGGCTTCTGCTATATTATTCATGTGCTATTGTTATTTTTATTACGCAAATTTGAATTAAACCTAAATAAATGGGAAAAGTAAATATTTTGTGGTTTATTTTTAGAATGGGGGTGAATTTGGATTAAGGGATGGTTACTAATGCGGAATGTGTAATGAGTAATGCGAGAAGCAAAGCCCCCAACCCCCGAAGTGGGCTTTTTGCGGGTGTTACAATTTTGATGTTTCGGAAAGTCTGGAAGTAAATGGTATTTTGAAGATTTGTTTTCATGCGTTGTAAAAATTTATTTAGTTTAGAATATGGTCTTAATTGGGGTTAAGGGTTGTAATAAACCTCACCCCCGACCTCGGTTTGAACGGGGGTGCCGAAGGTCGAGCTATACGGCTTTGAATTAATTTAACCAAATCAAGACTTTCCATCCCAATTGCAATCGAGTTGGAAAGCCTATCTTCATCTGCAATATTAATGCCAAACAAACCTAAATAAGTGTGGAATGGAAATTATTTGTAGTTTATTTTTAGAATTTCTAAATTATGATTTATAGGATATTCATAATTTAATCTCCCTACTATAGCCACAAAAAAAGGCCTCAATTGAGGCCTTTTTTTGTGAGTAAAATATTCTTATTTACTGTAAGGATAGAAATCGTAAAGATTGTTTTTGGCTAAAAAGTTTTTGTAAGCCTCTTTGTATTCTTGCACTTCAGGCTCTAAACGAACTGCTGATTCGAAGCTTTTCTTAGCATCTACAAACAAATTGTTTTGAGCGAAGAAAGATGCTTTCATCAAGTAGCTAAGTGCAGATTCTTCAGTATATTCTTTGTTCAAAGCATTTCTATCTGCAAATATTTCTGGATTTTTAGCTTCCACTAAGTTTTTCAATACATATGGGCTGGATTCTAAACCGCCATTCGCTTTTACTTTTACCATTATAGTATTGTCTTTTGGCAATTTAATACTGTTCAAATCGAAAGTAAAAGTAGTATCAGTTGTTTCCTTTGATAAAATCACATCATCAAACATATTTAAAAGCTCAACAGTATATGTAGTAGCTTTTGGATTTTTGTACCAAACTACAGTATTCATAGATTCTATAATTGAAGAAGTTTTAGGCAAACAAACTGAAATAGAGGCAGTAGATACCGCACGTTCTACCGAACCAGTCACTTTCATATTCTTTTGATAGTTAGCGTGAATATCACCACCGTCTGATTTTGTCAATTCACTCACTACATAGTCAGAATATTTTTTAGTTACACTTGAACTTTTAGCAATTACTTGTGAAGATAAGTCAGAAATTTTATAAGATCCCGGAGTCTTAAGTTCCAATGTGCGACCTGAATTGTGAATCAAGCCTAGGTAGCTGTTTTCAGAAACCTTAATTACATCAGTAGCCAAAAGTTTTTTACCAGCGAAAACTGAAGAACCGTCTACTAATGTATTTTTGCCACGAGAGGCAAGCACTTTAAAAACCTCAGTCTGTGCATAAGTGAACACTGAAAAGCTCAATGTTAACGCTGCTAAAAGTGAATTTTTGATAATTGTTTTCATTTTATTTTTAAATTTAAGTTAGATTATTTTCTATTTTGAACTTTTATACTTGCAGTTCACATTAAGGTAACCAAATTACTATATTATAATTGGATTTTCAAACATAAACTTGCTTGTAAAAGCATTTTTAACGTTTATTTCTTAAGAAATAGAAAAGTTTATACTTTAAACAATCTGTTTATCTATTTATAGGAACCCATAGGTGATAGCTTCCCAAGTGTCCAACGCAGCCCGGGTTTGGCGTATTCATAATAGAGTTCCAGCAAATTTCCCAGTAAGAAAATAAATGCTACAGAATAATTTACATCAACTTCAATTCTATAGTACTCAAAGCATACAAGACTAATAAAATAAAGAAATATCATTTCTCCAAGTGCAATTACTACACTTAAGCCGTCCCACCAAAGCTTCATACCATGAAACACAAAAGCAAACAACATCACATTTAGTATACATATAATAATATTGACAATGAAGTTGATTTGTGGGTCGAGAATTTCTACATAAGTTTCATTTAATATCATAGAAACGATATTGGCATGGACAACAACTCCATACATATCAGGGAACGATTTTCCTGCAAATTTTTTGTTAAGCGGGGTATAAAATTTATCTTCATCCCAATATTTATCATTTTTGATAGTTTCGCCCATGTAGCCCAAAATGCAGATTTTCCCTTCCACCAATTTGGGGTCGAATGTGCCTTCTATGCCTTCTTGAAAATCTATTTTGTTGAAAGCATCTTTATTGCCGAAATGGTCGGTTTCACCATAAAAATTATTGATATTTCCTCTGTAATATATGGTTTCCAATAGTTTTTCATCTTCATCTGGCTCGTTAATTTCTTTGTTCTTTTTATTGGCAATGAGTAATTGATTCTTCATCCTACTCATGAATTTCTGTGTCTTATCTTTAGAATATAGTTTAGAAATAACTACAGGAAAAAAAGTCTGCATCGAGTCTTTTACAAAATCTATTGGTGTAATTTTTCTGTTTACCCGAAAATCGTTTTCGGCTGTAATCACATTTACAAATGCACCGTTGGCATATTGTCTAAATCTCGGGATGGGGTTAGAAAGGCTATCCCATTGCCCAGTTGTCTCATTAAATTCTTCAAGTTTTGTGGCAAGGACTAAGTTCTTAGTGTTTGCAAAGGCCAGTTCCAATAAGCTGTCTTGATTTTCAATTCCATTTTCACGATAGAAATTGGTTTTATCTCGAAAGAACCGCACATCAATACCCACCACAGCGGGCTCATGTTTATTCAAACTGTTTAGCAAAGCTGCAATTCCGCCTCTATCCAAATTGCCAATATTTACCATGGTTATCTCCTTATCTGGGGCTGGATCATCACGTAAAGCGGTGTATACCAAATCAGTAACTTGAAAAGTGTCTAGTGCCTTTCCAATTGGATCGACCAAATCAAGATTCAACTCAATATTTGATAAGGCCCAAATCAGGAGAAAAATAAATGCCGTACAAACTATAATATCGGCATTGATGATTTTATTTAAAAATTTCATTTTTATAAGTATTGTTGCAACAGTACAATCAACAGTTATTGGTTCAAATCCGTGTTTATTTTTGGTACTTCCAATTTAATATTTCTCAAATCGTCCAACACGCTTTTTGAGGTGTTTTTCATTGATTTTTTGAGCTTCATACGTTTCTCAGCTTCGTTGGCAATCATATATTTTACAGTTAATTTTTGAATGGCCACTTTAAACAAGCCATAATATAATTCTATAAACTGCCCCAACACAAGCACAAATACAATTGAAGGATTGAGATTGACCTCAATACCATACCTGCTAAATACGAATGCGGTTCCAAGCTCTAAAACAATAATTTCAATCAATGTGAAAATTATACTAAAGATATCCCACCAAACCGCTGCTGCGTGAAAAAGTGCAGAAAACAAAATCACGTTTATCAAACAAATGACAATATTAATTATCAAATCTAAATCATCACTTACTACATAAATATGGTCGTCATTTAATATCTGAGATGCTATGTTGGCATAAATAACGGTTTCAAACATGTCAGGAAAGGTTTTTCCTGCATAGTTTTTATTCATTGGGGTATAATATTTGAAGTCGTCCCAAAATTTTTCGTCTTGCAAACTTTCGCCCAAATAGCCCATTATCACTATCTTTCCTTTTATAGAACTTGGGTCAAATTCGCCATTCAACACCTGATTGGCATCGAGCGTAGTGAATTTATCGTAGTTGCCAATATAGTTTATCACCTCGTATTCATTGGCTCTTTTCATAAATTTCTCCACTTTTTCAGGAGCTAGTATTTCTGCCAATTCTGAAGCAAAAAATTTCATTTCCTCGCCTCTGTAATTGGCTTTGGAGTAAAAATGCCGGGTGGTTTTAAAATCTCTTTCGTGGGTAAACATATTCTCTAGCCCCACTTCTGCATATCGAACCGAAGTGATCTCATGCGGGAAATTCATGAAAATGCTATCTGAATGCTCTATTGCCTGCCATTGGCGAGTGCTGTCGTTGAAATCTTTGAGCTTGGCCGCAAATACAAGTTCTTTCGTGTTACTCAAAGCCGATACCAAAATGCTGTCGGTAAAATAATCGCCACTTTGGTGCAATACTTCATTTATACCAATTACTGCAGGTTGGTATTGATTCAATTGATTGATCATGGCCGCCAACTCGGCATTGCCCATGCGTGAGGTATTTACAATTACGATGTTGGTATCTGCTTTGTCTTCTTTGGCTCTTAACACAGTAAATCCCAAATCGGTAATCTCGAAATCGCCCAAAGCTTCTGCAAAGGGTTCTGTAAGTTCTTTATTTATCGGAATAATAGTGATAAGCCACAATAAAGCGAACACGAATAAGGCACAATAAACATAATCGTTTAAAAAAAGCTTTTTAATAAATTTGGTGAACTTTTGCACTTACAAAATATATTTAAGAGTGAAACATTTTATATTGGCGTTTTAAAGATATTAATTAGCGTATTATGAATCTAAAATTTGTGAAACTTATTGCTGTTTTTTTTATATTATTCTCTGTATTGATAGGAGAAAATAAATTGTTTGCTGCCAAAGATGGTAAAAAGAAAGATGATAAGGCCAAACAAGATACTACGAAGACAATTGCGAAAAAGAAAAAATCGTTTGACGATTCGCTCAAAACTTATAAAAAACACACAGGATTATTTAAAATTTACCAAGATTCTGTAAATGGCGGATTGCTAATGGCAATAAAAAAAGAGCAAGTAGGCAAGGAATTTATTTATTTCAGCTATTCTGAAAATGGATTTGTAAGTGGTGGAACCATAAGAGGTACATTTAGAGATAATAAAGTATTCACTATTAAAAAATATTTCAATAGGCTGGAATTTGTGGCGGTAAACACCCATTTTTATTTCGATTCCACCAATGCATTAAGTAAATCTGCTGATGCAAATATTAGCAATTCAGTTCTTTTTACTAGGAAAATACTAGATACTGACAATGAAAAAGGCGAATATTTAATCAATGCCGATGATATTTTTCTCTCCGAATTTCTGCATCGCATAAAGCCTCAAGCACCCAAAGGTGTGCCTGCGGATGCTTTTTTCTCGATGGGTAGCCTAAGCAAAGAGAAATCTAAAATATTGAAAATTAGAAATTATGAGCAAAATACAGATGTGTTGGTAGATTATGTATTTGAAAATCAATATCCCTCAGTAGGAGGTGGAGCAGAAATAGCCGATGATAGAAACGTCAATATTTCTATTCAACACTCGCTTATTCAGATTCCTGATAACAGCTACAAACCACGCTTTGACGACCCGCGAATCGGCTATTTCATTACCCAAACCAACGACATGACTTCGCCATCTGCCACACCTTATCGCGATTTCATACACCGCTGGCATCTGGTGAAAAAAGATTCTCTTGCTGAAATGTCAGAACCCAAAGAACCCATTACTTGGTGGATAGAAAACACCACTCCAACCAGCTATCGGGAAATTATTAGAAAAGCAACCTTAGCTTGGAATGAAGCATTTGAAGCAGCAGGATTTAAAAATGCTATGCAGGTATATGTACAGCCTGACACTGCCAAGTGGGATGCTGGAGATGTAAATTACAACGTAATGAGGTGGACTTCATCTCCCAATCCGATTTTTGGTGGGTATGGCCCAAGTTTCGTAAATCCAAAAACGGGACAAATACTGGGGGCAGACATTATGCTTGAGTATTTGTTTGTGACCAATAGAATGAGAGCAGAAAAGTTTTTTGAGCAAAATGGAAGCCAAATTTCGCCTTCACTCCTTTTCAATGATTTGCATGCCGATGAATTTTGCTCTTTGGGTGAATATTTGCAACAACAAAATCTGTTTGGGGCTATGGCGCTAAGTGCAAGCGATGCAAAGGAAATTGAAAAAGACAGCTTTATGACACAAGCCATGTATTACTTGGTTTTACATGAATTAGGGCATACTTTGGGCTTGAATCACAACATGAAAGCCAGCCAATTGCATTTGCCTTCTGCCATTCACAACAAGGCTATAACGAAAAAGATTGGGTTGATTGGTTCTGTAATGGATTACCCTGCTGCCAATATTGCCCTTGACAAAACCAAACAAGGCGATTATTTTACCACCAAACCTGGGCCTTATGATAAATGGGTAATCGAATATGGCTATAGACAATTCAAAGACAGCTCAGATGAAGCCAATGGACTAGCTAAAATTTTAAATCGGTCTACAGAACCTGCATTGACTTTTGGAAATGATGCAGACGATATGCGAGCCGCAGGCGTACATATCGACCCCAGAGTGATGATAAACGACCTTTCGGGCGATGCCATTGGGTATTCGATTGATAGACTAAAACTTGTAAATAGAATTTCAAATGAGTTGTTGAAAAAATATGCAAGCAAAGGAAAATCTTATCAGGAATTGAGAAATGGCTATAATGTAGTGATGACTGAAAAAGCTACGATAGCAAGCATCTTATCTCGCTATGTAGGTGGCGTATATGTAGATAGGTCTGTAATTGGGCAGAAAACAACGCAGAAACCATTCCAACCTGTAGCATTGGCAGACCAAAAAAGGGCTTTGAAGGCAGTTTCTACTTATATTTTTGCCCCAGATGCTTTTAGTGTAAATGCAGAGGTTTACAAATATTTGCAAATACAAAGGCGTGGTTTCAATCTATTTGGTGGCAATGAAGACCCAAAAATACACGAATCGGCTTTGGCAGTTCAAAAACAAGTGTTGGATCATTGGCTACACCCCAACGTATTGAAACGCCTGACAGATTCGGAACTCTATGGCAATAAATATGCAGTGAATGATTTTCTTAACAACCTGTATGATGCTGTTTTTAAAGCTGATATTTCTACTTCCGTAAACAGTTTCAGGCAAAATTTGCAGGTAGAATATACTACAAGGCTTGCCACAGCAGCCAAGAATGAAGCATTACCTTTCGACCACATAGCCAGAGGCAATATCATTTACCAGCTTAAAAAAATCGATAAACTATTGAAAGCCAATGTAGCAACTGACGAAAAAACAAAAGCCCACAAAGAGTATTTGGCTTTGATTATTCAGAAAGGACTGGCTGTGAAATGATATTTTAGATAACAACTAAAAGTAGTTTTTAATAATGGAAATTATACCTATAAATAGTATATATGCAGTGTGAAATGAAATATGGCACATTTTCTAAATAATGAAAGCAATGAATGTAGATGTTTATTTATATATTTATCACTTGAAATTCACATTCTATGACACAAAGTATTCCTTTAGAAACCTATATAATACTTGAAAAAGAGTTTGGGCAAGCCGTAGCAGAGAAAGTAACCACTTTAATTGACTATTCATTTAGCCAAGCAGATATAAAGATAGAGCAGATAGCCTTGCAAAAAAAGCTTGAAACAAAAGATGAGTTAAGCAAAGATTTAGCATCAAAAGGTGATATTGCCTTAGTTAGAAGTGAAATGGCACTCTTTGAGCAAAAACTTGATAAGAAAATAACAGTGTGGAGTATCATTATCATTGCCGTAGTGATTATCACCAACATCAAATCGCTTGAATATATTGGTAAACTTGCCGGGTTGGTTAAGTTTTAATAAAACATAATTTAATGCTCTTTTAACTTCAATTTAAGCACGTATTAATACTGGTATTGTTAATTTGTATCATTTAAAAAACAAATAAAACCAATAGTACCATGAAAATAATAGCCTCCTTTTTCGCAATCGCTGCAATAGCAGTAGTGTCGATAGAAATTGACAGAAACACATTTACCAGCACGGAATTTATGAAAGCTGAGTTTTATAACATAGAAAATTCTATTTATAATGCAGAACAAAAAATGATTACTGCAGAAATGAATTTTGAAACCATTTTAGAAGGTGCAACCTATGGTATCAATTAATCTAAATGGTTTCTAATAAATAAATTTTTCAAATTTTGGTTGTCTCACATCTTAAATTAAACATAAACGGTATGAAAAAAATTATAGTAGTTACACTCGCATCACTTTTCTTTTTCGCCTGTTCCGACCCAAAAGTGCAAGAAGATGTTAAAATTATTAAAGAAGATTTAGCAAAAACCAAAGAAGATTTGGCCAAACTTCGTGAAGATCACAACAAATTGCTTAAAGATGCTGGTAAAGCAGAGCTTGCAAAAGAAGATGCAATGGAAGGTAGCGAAATTCAATATTCTACAAAGTAACCTTCTTATACTTTTTATTTATAAAATCCTGTCGAATCATGTTTTTGACAGGATTTTTAATATAGCCCCATCTAAAAAAGTTGGGGCTATATTGTTGTATAGGTAGCGATACACACATGAGTTCTTGAGGTTAGGAATTGACATTAATTTGTAACTTTGCCATTTAAGAGTCCAGACAATCACCTTATTTTTTATATGCAGTACACTACTATATTCTCTTTAAAACCTTGTAAAACACCTCTTATTCCTTTCAACACTAAATAAATTTACATAATGCCAACCGCACACGCTATATATCTTGGTGAGCTTCGCACCAAGGCTACACATTTACAATCAGCCACAGAACTCATTACCGATGCACCTCTTGATAACCAAGGGAAAGGCGAAGCATTTTCTCCTACAGATTTGGTAGCTACAGCATTAGGTACCTGTATGCTTACTACTATGGGCATAGTAGCTAAGCGCCACGGGTGGGAATTAAAAGGTATGAATATGGAAATAACCAAAGTAATGGCTTCTGAACCACCGAGACGTATTTCTGAAATTCATATAAAATTCAACTTCGAAGGCAGGAAGCTTACTGACGAGCAAGAAGTAATATTGAAAAATACAGCCCTCACTTGCCCTGTAGCTCGAAGCTTAGATGAAAATATAAAGCAGGTAGTAGATTTTGGATTTTAAGTTTTCCATTATTTTTATAGATTTAAATAGCCACCTACAATGACCGTAAAGCGAAATGCAGCACTAGGATTTATTTTTGTCACCATTTTATTAGATGTGATAGGCATTGGAATTATCATTCCTGTTATTCCAAAATTAATAGAAGAACTCACCGGAAGCGGCTTAAGTGAAGCCTCAAAATATGGTGGATGGTTGGTTTTTTCATTTGCCATCATGCAATTTTTATTTGCCCCAGCTATGGGCAGCTTGAGCGATAGATTTGGTCGCAGGCCTATTTTACTATTTGCTTTACTTGGCTTAGGGTTAGATTACATTTTACAAGCGTATGCCCCCACTATTGCTTGGCTTTTTATTGGCAGAATCTTAGCGGGCGTTACGGGAGCAAGTTTCACCACCGCCACAGCTTACATTGCCGATATTAGCACCCCTGAAAAGAGAGCACAAAACTTCGGATTGGTAGGCGCTGCTTTTGGTGTTGGCTTCATTATTGGTCCGGTTATGGGGGGTGTTTTTGCCCAATGGGGGTCGAGAGTACCGTTTTTGGTGGCAGCCGGACTTACATTTTTCAATCTTTTGTATGGCTATTTTGTACTTCCCGAATCGCTAAGTAAAGAAAATAGAAGATCATTTGACTGGAAAAGAGCAAACCCTATTTCTTCTTTGTTATTATTAAGGCGTTATCCCGTAGTTTCGGGATTAGTAAGCTCGTTATTCTTGATTTTTATAGCCGCGCAAGCCGTACAATCCAATTGGGCATATTATACTATGTTTAAATTTGAATGGAACGAAGCTTGGGTTGGCTATTCACTTGGTTTTGTGGGGTTGTTGGTAGCCATTGTACAAGGTGGACTGATTAGAATATTAATTCCAAAATTAGGGCAAAACAGAGCTTTGTATTTCGGATTGGCACTCAATTGCATTGGCTTGGCACTTTTTTCAATAGCCAATGAAGGCTGGATGATGTTTATAATTCTAATACCTTATGCTTTAGGGGGAATAGCCGGGCCTGCCATTCAGGGTATTATTTCCAACCAAGTGCCTGCAAACGAACAAGGCGAATTGCAAGGTGCTATGACAAGTATTATGAGTGCATCAGCTATTATCGGGCCTTTGTTGATGAATAATTTATTTGCCTATTTTTCAAAAGATACAGCTGTAATTTACTTTCCGGGAATGCCATTTGCAGTTGCATCTATGATGATATTATTAAGTATTTTCTTGGCCAGAAACTCTAACAATAAAAAAAATACCGCATAAATAATGATTAAAATTCTCATTATTGACGATTTGCATCCATCTATAGTATCGCTTTTAGAAGGCATAGGCTATCATGTTGATTATGAACCTAATATCACCAAAGAAGAAGTATATAGCACAATAGAAAACTATACTGGATTACTGCTCAGAAGCAAAATATTTATAGGTACAGAAATATTGGAGAAAGCCGTAAATCTGAAATTCATTGCTAGGGCAGGGGCGGGGTTAGATCAAATAGTGGAAGAAGAAGTATTGAAACGAGGAATCAAACTATTGAATGCTCCCGAAGGCAATAGAGACGCAGTTGCAGAACACGTAATGGGAATGTTATTAACTCTTTTCAACAAAATACATACTGCCAATGCCGAGGTTAAAAATGGCATTTGGCTAAGAGAAGAAAATCGGGGATATGAGTTGAATGGAAAAACGGTGGGTATAATTGGCTATGGTAACAATGGGAAAACATTTGCCAAAAGACTGAGTGGATTTGATTGTGAAGTATTGGCTTATGATATTATTGCCAAAGAAATATATGCCGACAAGTATGCAAAACCAGTAGAAATGGATGAAATATTTGCCAAAGCCGACATTGTAAGCTTTCATTTGCCCTTAACAAAACTCACAAATGAAATGGTGAACAATCAATACATCGGACAATTCAAGAAAAACATTTGGCTATTCAATTTGTCGAGAGGGAAAGTAGTGGTGCTTAACGATTTGCTCAATAATCTAGATTTGGGGAAAATAAAAGGAGCAGGACTTGATGTATTAGAAAATGAAAACTTGGAAAGTTTCAAAGCCAATCAACCTGAGACATATAGAAGATTAACTACACACCCCAATGTACTTCTCACGCCCCATATTGGTGGGTGGACCTTCGAATCGCACGAGAAGATAAACAAAATATTAGTTGATAAGATTAGTGCTTTGCATTTTTAAGTTCCAAGATTTTGTGTTGCTCGATAAAGGTTATTCAATTGCTAGTAAGCAATACCAACAAGAGCTACGAAGTCCATTTATTTTGTGAAAATGACATAAAGTAGTAGACAATGAATTATGGTTAAAGATCATGGCTGTAAATAGAATAATCATAGAGTGTATATTGGATTATAATCTTTTCTGAAGTACCAAACTTTGAAAAGTTGGCTGCAAGATTGACAAAGAAAAAAGTGAAGTAATAAAATCAACTTAATCTATGTTTCACTAGACACATTCCGATTTAAAACTTATATTTGATAATTAGCCGCTCTAATATTCTTTTAATAAGTAATTTTTTACAAATATCATGGCTTCGATTGATGAAAAACAATACATAATAGCCCTTGGTGCCTCTGCTGGCGGGCTAGAAGCCATTACGGCTTTTTTCGACCACACGCCACTCGATGGGGTATCGTATATTGTAATCCAACACCTGTCGGCCGATTTCAAAAGCCACATGGCGCAAATACTAGACCCTCACAGCAAATTGAAGGTAGTGGAGGCAGAAAACAATGTTACAATTCAGGCTAATACCGTCTATCTCATTCCAAGTGCCAATTTTATGCGAATTGAAGATGGCAAACTAAAATTATCAGAGAAAAAAGACAACCCTACGCCTTACCTCACCATTGACTATTTTTTCAAATCTCTGGCAGAAGAAAGACAAGACAAAGCCATAGGCATAGTATTGTCAGGCACGGGCAAAGATGGGTCAAAAGGGATTGAAGCCATAAAAAATGCGGGAGGCATGGTGATGGTGCAAGATCCTGAAACGGCTGGTTTTGGTGGTATGCCTATGGCGGCTATTGCTACCGGCTATGCCGACAAAGTTATTTCTCCCAAGGCGATGCCCTCAATTATCGAGGAATATGTAAAAGAAGGCGTGTTGAATTACCCTATCGACTACAAAAATATTGACATTAATGAAGATCAATTAATGAAAATTATTGCTGCCATCAAAAGCAATTTGCCACTTGATTTTACCGATTATAAGCACCCCACCATATTTCGAAGAATAAAAAGGCGGATGGATTTGCATGAATTTACTAATGCAGATGCTTATTACGATTTCCTAATAAACAATCCAGAAGAAATAGAACTACTTGCTAACGATTTTCTAGTGAGTGTTACTTCTTTTTTCAGAGATGCCGAAGCGTTTAAGCTCATCGAGGCCAATGTAATTCCCGCAATTATTGATTCAAAAAACAATAACGAAGCCTTAAAATTGTGGGTAGCTGGCTGTGCCACAGGTGAGGAAGCCTACAGCTATGCCATGTTGATAAAAGAACACCTCGATAAAACAGGCAAAGAACTTGATGTGAAAATATTTGCTACTGACATAAACAAAGTAGCACTCAATGTAGGATCAAAGGGCATATATACTGATAACATTAAGAAAACGGTATCGAAAGAGAGGTTGGAACGATTTTTTTCCGCTGAGGGGAAAACTTTTAAAGTAAAACATGAGATACGCAAAATGCTGTTCTTCGCCCAGCACGACCTTGTCAAAAACCCACCTTACTGCAATGCCGACCTGATAAGCTGCCGCAATTTACTTATCTACGTGAATGCAACTTTGCAGAAGAAAGTACTTTCTATGATGCACTTTGGCCTGAAGAAAGACGGATTTCTTGTGCTAGGGCCAAGCGAAAGTATAGGGGGCTTAAAAGATGACTTTGCTGAAATAAGCGGCAAATGGAATATACTTAAAAGCACCAAAACAGCTAAAACTGTAAAATTTGATGCTTTTTCATCGCCTATATTAGATGAGGTGAAACCAATAGCTTTGGATTTTCGAAAAAACACCAATGTACCAGTTTTCAAAATTGATCACCTGGATACCATAAAAGCAGCCATACTAGAAGAATCGGGGCTTAGTGGGGTTTGCACTAGCAAAGAATTGAAGGTAAGCAGTTCATTTGGCGATCCGTCAAAATACCTGAAGAATGAAATGTTCAATTTCAATCTTGAAAATTTATTGCCTTATAAAATTGTAAACCTGATCAAAGCAGCAGCTCATAAAGTTCTCATTTCCAATAAGAAAGTAGTATTAACAGGCCTGAGTTTTCAAAGTGAGGGAAAAGCAACACGTTTGGTAGATATCATTATCAAACCATTAAACAGCAAGTCTACTGAAAACGCATTGTTGATATTGTTTGCTGAAAACAAAATTAAACCTAAGCAGCAAAAGGAGTCCACTATCAAATCGGATGAAATTGACCAGATTACGCGAGAGCATTTGCAAAACCTTGAAAATGAATTGGCAGATTCGAAGCAGCAACTGGAAGTGGCTTATGAGCGGATAGAATCTTCAAATGAAAATCTGCAATCGTTCAATGAAGAGTTGCTTTCGGCCAATGAAGAAATGCAAAGTGCTAATGAAGAGCTGCAATCAGTAAATGAAGAATTGCAAACCATCAACAAAGAACACCAAACTACCAATGTAGCACTTAATGAACTCAATGACGATCTCAATAATTATTTCCGTAGCAATGTAAATGGCCAATTGTTTGTAGATAAAGAACTGCTATTGAAAAAATATTCACCAGGTGCAGTGAAACATATCAATATCAGAGAGAGCGATATAGGCCGCCCGCTCAGCAACATCACCACCAACATTAAATTCGAGACTTTAATTGACGATATTAAAAAAGTGATAGAAGAGGAAGTTACGATAACCAAAGAAGCAGAAGCATCAAATGGCAAGATATATCAGGTAATGACCATGCCGTACGTGAGGAAAAGTACCAATAAATCGGACGGTGCCATTATCAGTTTTCACGACATTACCGTACTGAAAAAACTGTTGGGAGAACTAGACACCAGCAATAAAAGCCTACTGCGAATAAATGACGACTTGAACAATTTTGTGTTTGGAGCTTCGCACGATTTGTCGGCTCCTATTCACAATATAGAAAGTGGGATAGATATTTTAAGTGAGAAAATAGACTCTGGCAATCCTGATATTTCAAATTTATTGGCTTTAATAAACAAAGCCATCAATAACTTCAAAGGCATTATTAAAGATTTGGCCGTAGTAGGGTCTATAGAAGCCGAGATGCTTGAAGAAAGTAAATTGGAAAACTTTGAAGCTATTTTTGATGAAATAAAAGAAACTGTATCGGAAAAAGTAAAACTTTCCAATGCTACTTTCACCACTAATTTCCAAAACATGGAAATTAAGTTTCCCAAAAAGAATTTGAGAAGCATTATGCTGAACCTAACCACAAATGCCATCAAATTTGCTCATAAAGATAGGAAACCTGAAATTTCGATAAAAACAGAAAAAAAGGATAAATTTATTGTGCTCACTGTCATAGACAATGGCATTGGCATAAGCAAAAATCAAGTTGAAATAATATTTAATCGCTACCAAAGGATGAATAAAGATATTGATGGACAAGGTATTGGGCTTTACCTTGTGAAGAAAATAGTAGATGCCTCAGGGGGCAAGGTAGAAGTAGAAAGCGAGCAAGGCAAAGGCAGTACTTTCAGGATATTTTTTAAGGCGTAGGAGGGGAGTGGACGAGCAATGTTGATTTTAGATAAAAAGGATTTAAAATCCCCTTCAACGATATACGTGGTTGGTGGCACACCAAAACCAAAAAAGAATTGCTAGAGAAACTGAAAACGTGGAAACCAGATTACAAGAAGGTTTCTGGGTTTGCAAAAATACGATCCATTTCAAGGCGATACAACGCGTTTTATTTTTTACAATTAGCAGGAATAGCTTAAAAACAACTAAGCTCAAAGGGCTTTCAGAGTTCCACATTTGTGCAAAGTTGATTGAGTGGCATTTAGCTCGATATAGACACAGAGCAAGGAGTCAGAAAATTGAGTACCGATACAATTGGCAAAATGCGTTTCTCATTGAGAGAGAAAAGATCGGATCTATTTCTCACCTAGGCAATATCCCAGAGCGTATTATGGAGCTCATCACCCAAATTTCAGCCTCCATTATTGCCATTAAACCCAACCGAAGTTTTACACCGCAAATAGGCAACAACAAAAACAAAGATATACCTATGGCTATAAATAGATTATGGAAAACAATACAGAACAACAAATCACGGAAGAAGCCACAACGTATAGCCCGCACGCCCAACTCAAATTTGCGAGCAGCTACATTATTGCCCCCAAAATAATCATATCAGCAAAAAACAAAGTTTTACAACAGCAACTGCTTGAAATCTAGCAGTTTTTGGCCCGTATCAAAGTGCACTATTCTTGTTTCATTATTCAAATAGTGCTTCTTTCAATAGCGTTGGGCGTGCCGCCTTTTAAGGGATGGAGTACTTTTGCTCACAAATCTATCAGTTTACCTCTAAAGCATTCAATATTTCAACACACCTCTCTTTTGTGAAGGGCTTGACAATAAAATCACTTACAGCACTTATTAGCCTAGCCCTCTTAAGGTCTGTAGGATTTATAGAGGAAGACATAAGATAAAGGGTAATAGACTTTCTAGCTTTTGGCTTAAGCTTAATAAATTCTGTCAGAAATTGCCATCCATCCATCACGGGCATAGCCAAATCAAGAAAAATGACATCGGGTATTTTAGCGATATCGTTGATGTTTTCCCCGAAATAATCAAGGGCGTATTCACCGTCCGAAAAAAGAAGCACTTTTTGTGCCAGCTGAGTTGAGTTTATAATTCTAGATGTGGTGTATTGGTGTATATCATCATCATCAATTACACAGACAAGAGGATTAAGCATGGGTACTAAGTTTGTTAAAAATTTAATTCAAAAGTTATTCCTTTATCCACTTCACTTTCCGCCATTATGGAACCTCCCATGGCTTCTACATGGGTTTTTGTTAAATAGAGGCCTACGCCTCTGGCGTCTTTATTGCGATGAAAAACCTTATGAAGGCCAAAAAGCTTGTCTCCGTGTTTTTCTAGGTCGATACCGATGCCGTTGTCTTTGGCAGTAAGCTTAATTTTGCCATTTACATGATCTGTTTCAAAATGAATTTGAGGAACTCTTTCTTTAGAACGGTACTTAATTGAATTGGAGAGTAAATTAAGGAAAATACTTTCAAGGTAAATATGAGGATAACTGATATGAGGAGCCTTTGAAAAATCATAAGTTATTTCCGCTTTCGTTTCAATTACCTGCCCTGTTAAAATCTCCATAGTTTTCATCAGAATGTCTTCAAAGCTGAGTAGCTCTCGGGCTTTGTTAATGTCAGAACTTACAATGAGCGATTCGCACAAGTCGTTAAGTGTGTTGGTAAGGTGGAGGATTACCCTTTCAAACTTTTCAAGAATGTCGTTCTTGTCTTCTTCGCTTTGATCTTCTTTATACATAGCGAATAATGTATTCAGATTTGCTACCGGAGAGCGCAGGTTGTGCGAACTAATGTGCGCAAAATTGGCAAGTTGTTGATTATGAATAGTCAGATTTTCGGTGAGAAGGCGGTTTTGCTCCTGCACTACTTTCATTTGCACAATGTAAATGTTGCGTTTTTCCTTTTCTTTGTTCTGGAATATCAGTTCCTTATTAGCAATTAATAGCTCTGACGCACGCTTACCTTTCTCATCACTTTGAAAGACGAGCTCTTTGTTGGCAACTACTAGCTCGGCAGCGCGTTTTTCCTTCTCTTCGTTTTGAAAAACGAGCTCTTTGTTGGCAACTACTAGCTCGGCAGCGCGTTTTTCCTTTTCTTCGTTTTGAAAAACAAGTTTTTTGTTGGCAATGCTCAATTCTGCAGCACGCTTTTCCTTTTCTTTATTTTGAATTACAAGTTCCCTGTTGGCTGTAATCAACCGTTCGGCTTTTTGTGCGGTTACATCTCTGGCTGCAGCAAAAACTCCAAGCACATTTCCTTTATCGTCTTTATAGACAGATGCATTGTATAGCACATCCGTTAGTGTTCCATTTTTGTGTTTTATAACAAGCGGGTAATCTGAGACAAAACCTTTTTCAAAACCCTTTTTATATCCGTCACGGGCTTTTTCAGGTTCTGTAAAATAATTGGAGAAATCGGTTCCTATCAATTTTTCTTTCGGTACTCCGGTCGCAATAACCGAGGCTTCATTTACATCCGTAATTTTACCTTCTGGCGATATAGTAACCAGCGGATCTAGCGATGCTTCAATCAAACTTCTTGCGTATTGAGATGCTTGTTTCAATGATTTACTTAGTGCTTCAAGCTCAGTATTCTCCATTTTCCGTTTTTCTTTCTCTGCGTCTTGAAACACAAGTTCCGCATTGGCAATAAGCAACTCATCGGCTC
>CAZMFZ010000077.1:0-6560 GCA_964565665.1 uncultured Bifidobacteriaceae bacterium
TATTTTAAAAAATAAAAAAGCCACCTCAATAAGGTGGCTTTTTTTGTAATCTATGTTACTCTACTACTATTCAATTCTTTAAAATTTTTATTCTTTCACCAGCTTAGAAACTTTAGTACCTGAAGCTGTAACAGATTTCACTAAATAAATTCCCGAACCAAGGCTTGAAATATCAATTGTTGAGGCTTCTGATGCCAACACAGTTTTTGAAGCCAACACTTTCCCCTCTAGCGACATTACGTACACAATACCACCTTCGGTAGAGCTCACTGATATAGAGCCACTGGCAGGGTTAGGATATATGCTTAATCCGCTATTAATAACTGGTGTTTCTTGGGCTTCTTCTCTTGCTGGGCTACAATTGTTTGAAGCCATAAAATCTTTCAAAGCTCTATATTTTGGCGAATCTGAATCTGGTTGACCATAATAAGATTTTGCTCCCCAACAATCGTTTTGATCACATTTAGAGGCATGTACAAATTGCATAAATGTATTGTAATAGGGCTTGAATGCATTCAACATATACATGTAATCGTTATAGGCATTTGGATTATCACTGAAGTTTTTTTGAGCTCCGCCACCTAAGGTATAATGTTGGCCTGCTTCGTAGATACTGAATACCATTTTGTTACTCGAATGTGCGGCATTATAAGCATCTACCACAGTTTTGAATTTTTGAGTATATCCACCACTAGCTACAGATGCATCGACTTTGGACCTAAAATCAGCAGAAGCATTGCTGGTGGTTACTGTGGCATTATCACCTACATAAGGGGCCACTGCAAAAATATCAGGTTTGATGTTATGAGAATTGTAACTAGAATTATCAATGATGTTTAACGATTGTTTAGCTACATCTTCATTACCAGAATAAGCAAGCACTTTTCTCAACCTTCCTGATGAAGACCCAAATACATCGTTGAATTGCTTGAAAATCTGTAAAGAACGAAATACATAATAAGATTGTCCTTGGTAATCATTTGGAGTACCTGGCAAACCTAATCTTGCACCTTCAGCTTGTACCCAGTTCAATTGCCCGTTCATGCCACCATTGTCAGACCTGCTTTGGAAAGTATAATTCCATGTTTCATTAGAATATTCTACATAAATATTCAAGTTTGAATTCAAGGTGTTCCTAAGCAAAGTAGCCAATTGCGTTACGTAATTATCATCAGCTCTGTGGGGAATGTTTATCCACATGTGTTTGTTGGTGCGGTTACACAAATCTATCATCCATTCAAAAGCGACTGGCGTTCCATACCATTGAGCATAGTTTGAATGATTAGCTGTTTTTGGAGTTCTGCTAGACCAAGTTGTTTCTCTGCTCCAATTGATACTTCCCCAATCCATAAATCGGAACATTTTATAGCTCGAATTGTTGATGTCGCTCAAAAATGCAGGATTCCAAGGGTCTGTTTCTGTAGCCCAGTTAGCAACATTACTTTTAAATATTTTCAAATCGCTGCCATCAGAAGTCCAAGTATAATCGCCTCCTAAGTTTGCACCTATTGCCATACAACCACTAGTAGGAGGAGGATTTTCACCACCACCTCCACCAGTAGTATTGGCAGGAGCAGGGTATAATCTGCTTTGTGGAACTATTTGTTGAGCTTGACCAGGGTATGACCAAAGTAATTTGGCAACCGCACCCCATCCTTTTTCATAAAACTCCATATTGATGTTGTATTTTTGACCTGCGGTTAATGAAATTGCTCCGCTATTATCGGTGGTTGGACCATGATCTGTCCAATTGTTGATTACTTGATTTCCATTTACACTCAATCGCACACCATCATCGGAAGTAGTGCTGAAAGTGTAGTTGCCCGATACAGGAGCCTCAACTTCACCCGTCCAACGAGCACAAAAATTATCTACATTAATTCCTGAAGCTGGCGAATTACTACCATAATCATTATTTACTGTCGCATCTACTCTATCTACCACAGGGTTGCCACTGAAGTTTATGTTATTCCAATAATTGGCCCTTAGACCTGTTCCGTTATTAGAACCCGAACCACCTCCTGAAGTACCAGTTGTTGAAGCAGTTAAATTAGTACCAGGACCTTCTTCATTTGCACTATTGTATGCTTTAACGGTAAATGTATAAGATGATCCAGCATTTAAGCCAGTAACGTTGTAGTTTGTATATCCATTCGCAGAACCCAATTTGGTACTTCCTTGATACACATTATACCCTGCGGCATTTGCGACAGACCACCATGACAACAGTATACTTGTATTGGTAATAGTATTGGCTTGTAAATTGTATGGTGCTGATAAATTAGAAGCTGATCCACCGCTTGACCCTGTAGTCAATACAGAAATCGCTGCACTTGCTGGCCCTTCTTGGTTAGAACTATTGAAAGCTTTAACAGTGAAGCTATAATTTGTACCTGGAGACAAGCCTGTTACATTAAAGCTAGTCCAACCGTTGCTAGATGTTCCTACTAGGGTTATACCCTGATATACATTGTAATTTACTGCACCACCAACTGACCACCAGGTTAATTGAACACTTGTGTTGGTGATTGAGCTTGCTCCAAGTGCAGATGGAGCACCTGGTTGTGCATAAGATTGAATGGCTAACAAAGCCAAGATAGAAGCACACTTAAGGCTTACTAATAATTTTCGATAATGTAGTTTTTGCATTTTCATTATTTTGTATAATTTAATATTTGAATTGTACAAAAATATATATTCACCTTAAATGAACACTTGGCATATTGTCTGCACTTGGGAGGCACTTTTGGGCATTATTGCAATATGTTGAAAATCAGGCGATTGCTTATTTATAAAATACGTATATAAAAAATCTTGGAAAAAATATAATTTTGTCATTATATGATAGCGGAAGATGAAATTTACTTTTTAAGCCTAAGTCTGAGCCTTATTCAACAAAAATTGAACTGGCCTGATTGTACACAATGGACATCCTATCATTTTGAAAAACTAAGTACGCTCATAGAAGAAGCGACTGGAGTGGTAATCAGTGCCGATACTTTCAAGCGGCTGGCTGGCAAACGAAAAACTAAAAAAGACTTTTACAATCCGCACCGCGACACTAAAAATTTTATTTCATCTTATTTGGGATTTACCAATTGGGACGATTTCAAGGTTCGCAATTCTCACATCAGCGATGCAAAAACTGAAAGTGTAATCATTAATGAAAACTATCCAGTCGTAGAACCTAAAAAACCAAGCATCAAAATATTGCCGATTTTTACGTATATATTTTTTGGTGCAATTGCCTTGGCAACAGCATTTTTAAGTTTTTTATATTTTGCCGAGCCCACAGGTAAAATATCTATAAGCACATCAGAAGGCTATGTACCTTATTCTGTTTACATCAACACAACAGTAAATACCAACTTTTTCCATGAGGTATGGCTCGATTTGGGCTATTACGAAAAAACTCAATATTACAAAGACAGACTTCCTTTCCAAATTAAAAACAAAATGGAGCAAAATAGCCACTGCTATTTTACTCCATTTTACCATATTGTTAAGCTGTATGAGAATAATAAAACCATAGATTCGGCATTCGTGCATATTTTAAGTAAAAGCTGGGATGTGAGAATAAGACCTGACAATAAGCTAGGAGGCGTAATAAAGCCCGATACCTTAAATGGTGCTTTGCACGTTCAATACAAAGAAGTAGAAAAATTTGGAATTATTAAATCTGACAATTATAATATTGATTATTGCATTTCTAAAATATTCCCTATTGATTGCGATAATTTTACCTTTGAAACCCGTGTGAAAAACAATGTGTTGGAAGATGGGATAGAGCCAAATGATATTATAGTGCAGTTCAAGGGCGAAAAAGCCATGTCGCATGTAATAGAGTTTTTATCGGAGGGCAGCCATAGATGGGGCCTATACAGAGCTTCTGAAGTGCTAAAAAATGGGGATCAATATCCTGAATTATCAGTTTTTGGCGTTAATTTCAATCAATGGCATACTATACGATTGGAAGTAAAAAACGGAGTAGCCAATACTTTTTTAGATGGCCGACCCATTTACTCTCAGGCCTACACATATCCTTTAGGGCAAATGAAAGTGATGGGAATTACCTTCAAAGGCTCTGGCTGGATTGATTATGTGCAAATGATAGATGCAGAAGGTGATACAGTGATGAATGATAATTTTTAAGAGGCACACACGAAAGTCAAATTACCACATTTATATATTTTGATTAAGTTTTCTAGCATATTGAATCTTTACTTATGTCATTAAAATTCCTTCGTCTTTTTTCAATAATTTTCTATTCTGCTTTACTTATCCTTTTATCATCCTGTAAAAAAATAAATGAAAGCACGCTACCAAAAAGCTACGGTAAATGGGCAGAAGACGAAAATGACCTGCCATGTTACAATTTAGATTTGGAAGCCAAACCAGCACCTTATGCCTATTTTTCACACATTATTAGCACAGGCCATGCAGGTGCTTTGCTTGATCAATGGGGCAATTTAAGACTGATAAATACCGAAGGAGGCACAAACTGCCTAACCCCCAATACCGGACTTACTAGAGGTGGGTTTTATGCCATGATTATCAATAAAAATAATGCTTATTCATTGATATTCAGTGAACTGACTAAAAATAAAAAAATACAATACGGTACTGGGTATGCCATATATTCAGGCGAATTTCATAGAGACAGCCTTCATTTATTGGTAGAATATCAAATAGCGTGTGGGGCAGATAGGTCTCGAATTATTTCTGCCAGCATTCACCTGCAAAACTTGGCCAAAAATACGCTCGATGCCCAATTGATACTTAATTCCGATGTGTGGCCACGCCCTTTTCACAAAGATTTACAACAGTTTGTTGAGAATACCACAGATACCACTGGAGCAGGATTCGCTATTTTCAATTCTATAAGTGCTTACAATGGCGATTTTGCCTTGGTGGGTAATGAAAAATATAAAGGGAAGCGAACTAAACACACCTTACAACTGTCAAAAAAAATTCTTTTGGCTCAAAATGAATCTTTAGAAGATGAATGTGAAATATCCTTTGGCAAATCAATTGTGCTAAATCAAACAAAAGAAAGGCTAAAGTCATGCAAAGCATCGTGGAAAAATGAACTTAAGAATATAATAGAATTTTCAATTGAAGATAAAATAATCAAAAGAGAATGCGTTTGGACAGCAGCTCAACTGCTTAGTTTTGCATTTTACGACAATTCTACAAATGAATATTATGTAAACTTGGGTGGCTATGGCATGTATAATAATCCTGAAAACCCAAATATTCAAGAGTTTGCAGTACGGGAAAACCCTGAAACGGCTATGTGTTTGGCATATTTTAAGCCGGAATTGGCCAAAAACAGCTTGATTTGGGCTTTCAAACTTCAGAAACCAAATGGAGATATTCCCAAAACCCATGATTTTACTTTCGAGCAATCTACTAGCCAAGTCAATGCCAAAGAATCGGACACAGAACTTTGGCAAATTATAGGCACGTGCGAATATATAGCCACCACAGGCGACACTTCTATTCTCACCAAACAAATACCTTACTGGAAATCGGGCAGAGAAAATGTTACTTACTGGATGCACTTGAAAAACAGTTTCTATTGGGTTCGCGATTCCATTGGCACGGGAAGCCACGGCTTAGTGAAAATCTGCAAAGGCGATTGGAACGATTATCTCTCGAAAATAGGAGCAAGAGGAAAAGGTGAATCGATAATGAATACCGGAATGGCGTGCTATGGTATGGAAAAATTGGCAGCAATTGCATTGCAGAGAGGCGACACTTCTTTTGCAGCCGAACTCACAAAAATGGTTTCAGACTTGAGAAAAGCAGCCAAAACAACCTTTGATAACACTTGGTTTATTCGTGGCTACGATGATGAAGGAAATGCTATAGGCGGAAGTGACGATCGCTTATTTCTTGATGGGCAAAGCTGGGCTGTGCTGGGCAAATTAGGTACTGCTGCACAACGAAAATTGGCGTGTGAAAATGCTGTGAAATTTAATAGCACCAAAATAGGTATGGCAGTATTGAGCAAGCCCTATAGCAGTCCTGCACCTGGTGCGATTTCAGAATTTTCTTTGCCGTCTGGCGAAGGTGAAAATGGTGGAATATGGCCACAAACTGTATACTGGATGGTGTGGGCCATGGCAAATGAAGGGTTAAAAGATTTGGCTTTGCAAGAATGGAAGAAAATGAGCCTAGAAAATCATGCGAGACAATTTCCAGATGTGCCTTATGGAATTTTCAACGGCCCAGATTGCTATTCATCAAGCTTTGCAGGCAAGGCGGAGGGCTGGACCCAAAATCAGGTATTTAAGCGAGATGTTCCCACACCTCAAAATCCAATTATAGCTTGGCAATATTTTGCGATTAGGAAAATATTGGAGTAGAATCAAGAGGCTCAAAATATTCCTTTACCTTTTCATCATACGTTTTTAGTTCAAGATTTTCGTATTTGGCTTGAGAAACAAGTAAAAAATCAAACCGGTCTTTATGGTTTCTAACAGGCTTAATTTTCAATAAAACATCTAAATGCTCAGGCTTAATTTCAAGAGATATAAATTTATTTATTTGAATTT
>CAZMFZ010000077.1:6570-18121 GCA_964565665.1 uncultured Bifidobacteriaceae bacterium
AAGTATTCAATTTCACTCTTTTTAGCCGCACAGCTATTGCTAATTCAAAATAAGAGACCGGCTTATAAAAATTTTATTTGATGGGCTTTTTAAATCTTCTATGTCAGTTTTTGTAAGCTTTTCAGGCTCTAAATTGTACCAAATTAATATGTGAGTATCAAGCAGTGTGCTTTTCATTTCTAAAATATTTTGAGCTTATTTTCCCATAATAAGATTTTTCACCATTAGTTTCATGTTTCTTTTATCAGATAGTTCAATGTAAGCATTGTTTAAACAATCTCTTTGGTTTTAATTATATTAATTTTCTTTATCAAAAAACTATTCAAGCGTAGTGCCATCATCGAAGAGAATCTTAGTCGGTTGCCACACTACTTTTATGTCTTTATAGTCGGAGGTTACATACAAAGTAGTGCCACTCAGGTGATTCAAATCAATAACTGCCGTATAGCGGACCGTATCGAGCGAACCAATAGAATCGTTGTAGGTGAGGTTCATTGATTTTAATTCAGTATCGAACAAATCATAAAAAGTGAATTTGCCCCTGAATGCTCTTACCGTTTTATAACCGGGGTTTACAAACACCATTTTGTAAAAAAAAGTATTCTTATTCGACCAGTCTTTCCTGATTTCGCTTCTTTCTGGCACCATTACCAGAGCTCTGTGCATGTGATCCTGGTGGTCGTTTACAAACTGATTGTTATTGCCAATTATTTTCTTAGAATTGGCTTTCAACTTTTCAGTTCTTGCTTTGTCTCTGATTGCCGATTGTAACAGATCCTCATAAGATTGGTCAATATGCTTTAAATCAGGTTCGATAAGCCCATTTTTTAGCATATAGTCAGTTAATAATTCGTATTGAGCAGAGTCCAGCCCACTAATTGCAGCTATTCGCTCTAAATCTCCCTCTGCTGTTTTCTTGCTGTATGTGTTTTTGAGCACCTCTCTTCCTCCGCAAGAAAACAATAGGACACTAATTAATATGATTCTAGATTTAATTATGAGCTTTAACATACTTATAAGTTTTAATGATTTCTTTTGGTTCTTAGTTGAACATTCAGATTAATAGAGGCATATTTTTCAATAGAATGACACACAAAATCAATTGGAAGGTCATTTTCATCTTGCCCAAATGGGTCTTCAATTTCTTCACCAATGGCTTCAAGCCCCGTCATAGCATAAAATATTATCCCAATTATCAATACTGACCAATGGTCAATTTCATGCACAAAATAGAATGGCGAAATGAGTGCGAAAAACAAGATAAATTTCTTGAGGTGAATTCGATAAGCAGAAGGCATAGGCGAAGTACGAATTCGTTCGCAGTTACCTACTACTTCAGCCATCATATCAATATATTTGTGCAATTCCCAATATTGAGGAAAAGTTAGTTTTTTAGCTTTGTATAAGTCGTTGATTTTGAGCATTATCTGCGAAGTAATTTCGCTTGGCACATGATATACCTTCTTCAATTCACGCAGTTCACCTGGTATGGTTTCTATTAGTTCGTCAAACCGAACTCCATATCTGAGTGTTTCTTTCATTGCATAGGCATGATTGGAAATCATTTTTGCGAAGAATGTGCGGTTTTCAAGGTCGTTTTTAGCCAGATAAGCATTGAGCTTGCTCGAAAGGTTTTTGGCATTGTTGCTCAAGTAGCTGATTTCAGTCCTGCCTTTCCACCATCGGTCGTAAGCAGTGTAGGTGCGGAACACCAGCAGCCAGCCCAACACCAAACCTACCAAGTAAAAAATAGTGTAAGGTGGTTTGAAAGCCACATGCAACACATAGTTTTCAAGATAATCTACTGCAAATACATAGATACACAAGGCAATGGTTCTGTATAGAATTTTGCGGCTGGTGGCGGTTTTATGAAAATCAAACAACACCGAAGTAAGCAATGGCGGATGTGGCTGAACGCCTGCTTCTATGTGAAATTTTTTAGCCAAAATACTTGAATTTAGTTCGTTGTTTATTGACTAGAGTTTCAAAATGGTGTTCAGACTGCTGCGATTTTGCTTGCAGATTTTATCGATCGGCAAATCATTTTCATCTTGCCCAAAAGGGTCTTCAATTTCCTCTCCAATGGCATCGAGCCCTGCCAAGGCATACACAATTAACATCACAATCAATACAGACCAGTAGTTAAGCTCGTGAATGAAGCCAAATGGGCAAATCACTGCAAAAAATATCATGAATTTTTTTAAATGGACATTGTAAGAAAACGGAACAGGCGAGGTGCGTATACGCTCGCAACTTCCATTTACATTGCTTGCATTGTCTGTATGCTTTGTAAGCTCGAGCACTTGAGGATCGGTAAATAATCCGGCACGGTACAATTCTGTAATTCGTTCGTTTACAATGGTAATAATTTCATTAGGTACGTGGTAACACTTTTTTAGCCTTTGTAAAATTTCGGCATCCACTTCTTCAATTTCATCCCAATGAATGCCCTGTCGCAAATTTTCTTTCATGGCAAATGCATGGTTACTCATCATATGGGCGAAAAATTTCCTGTTTATCGTATCTAAGGCAGTTAAATAAGCATTGAGTTTGATGGCCATTGCCCTATTACTATTCATCAAATCACTCAAAAGTATTCTTCCCGACCACCACCTGTCGTATGCTGTATTTGTACGAAATACTAAAAGCAGACCCAAAACTGTACCCATCAACGTAAATACCACACTAGGCGGCTTGAAATCAACATGCAAAACGTAATTTTCGAGATAATCGAGAAACCCCGTATAAAGCCCAGCTATTAAGGAATATAATAAAATTTTTCGAAGAGTAGGGCTGCTATGAAAATCGAATGCAACTGTAATCCACAAAGGGGGTCTTTTGCCTGACTGAGCCATTCGTATTTTTATTTAGTGAAATACTATATTGGGATTGTGCAAAAGTAATGTTAATTTTTTACAATTAAAACTTACAAAACCCTCTAAATTTGCCAAAAACAAACAAAAAGATGTCCACAACACCAGCTTCAGTACAAAAAAAGGCAGTTTTTACAGGCCATAAAGATTGCCTTTACACACTTGAAAAATCGGGCGATGCTGCTATTTTCTACTCTGCGGGTGGCGATGGTGTGGTGGCTCAGTGGAATATAAATGAGCCTGATAATGGACAATTGTTAGTGAAAGTACCAAATTCTATTTACTCTATTAGGTTGATTTCGGATAAAAACAGCCTTTTAGTAGGGCAAAATTTCGAGGGCATTCATTTGATAGATTTGGATACCAATACAGAAATCGCCTCTCTTAAAATTACAAATTCACATATTTTTGATATTCAAGTGTCTAGAAACCAAGCTTTTATAGCCTGTGGCGATGGAGAAGTGGTGATACTTGATTTGGAAAATTTTCGAGTGATTCAAACCCTAAATCCAAGCTCAAAAAGTGCTAGATGTATTGCAATCAATCCGATGGTAAATGAATTTATAGTCGGCTTTAGCGATTGCTATATTAGGTCGTTTTCATTGACTGATTACAGCCTGCAAAAAGAATGGCTTGCACACGACAATTCGGTTTTTAGCGTCTCCTTCACCACAGATTTCAGATATTTAGTTTCGGCAAGCCGCGATGCCCACATCAAAATATGGGACACTTGGAGCCATTACGAACTCCAACAGGCTATCGTAGCCCATATTTACGCCATAAATAGCCTTGCTTTTTCCCCTGACGGAAAAATATTTGCCACAGCAAGTATGGACAAATCGGTAAAATTATGGGATACAGAACAGTGGAAATTACTGAAAGTGCTCGACAAATCGCGCCATGCAGGCCATGCTACTTCGGTAAATAAAGTGATATGGCTCGACAATCAGCATTTACTTTCAGCTAGCGATGACAAAACTGTGAGTTTGTGGGAAATAGCCCGCTAAACCACAGCTAAGTCGGCCTACTTTTCAACAAATCTCTAATTTCAGACAATAGTTTTTCTTCATTTGATGGTTCAGGAGGGGCAGGAGGTGCTACTACTTCCTGATTTTTGAGTTTATTTATCCCATTTATCATCATAAATATCACAATGGCTATGATAATGAAATCGAAAACGGATTGAATAAAATTGCCAACATTAAGTGTTACTTCGGGTGCGGTCACTAAGCCGTTGCCATCAAGTGTGGCTTTTTTCAATACCATTTTTATGTCTTTGAAATTTACTCCTCCAATAAGTAAACCAATAGGTGGCAATATAATATCGCTTACCAAAGAAGTGACTATTTTGCCAAATGCCCCGCCAATGATGATACCTACTGCCAAATCGATGGCGTTGCCTTTTACCGCAAACTCTTTAAACTCTCTTACTATGCTCATGGGTAAAATTTGGTTTGAAGTTCTTCCCCAAATAATTTTATAATACGTGAGTTAAGCAAATAATATCTGCTTTTTTAGGTATTGGCAGAGTTAAGAGATTCCTCAATGTCTGAATTTTAATTTTTCTTAGTTGGGCTTCTTCAGAAGTTAAGATGGCGCTTCTTCAACAAAAAGTTTCTCGACCTATAAACTTGCAATAGGAGACTGCCTCAAAAATTCGACTTTGATTATGGCATGGAAATTGCTCCAACGTAAATCCTCCTAGAAGCTTTTTGAGCAATTAAGTGGTATTGAAGTACATAATAGCAAATATTATTGCTTTAATTTATTAGATTTTAATGAATACGATGTATTTCTAACATTGTATAAATATTTAATATGGAAGCAATTCAGTTAGTAAAGAATACAAAAGGCCAAACTACAGGCTTATTTATCAATTTTGATTCGATTAAATCATTATCAGTTGAAGCATCGAAGACAAAATTCTGACTATTGAAATAATAAAAATAGCCTATAGAAATGAAGTGTATAATTTATGAAATATTTGTGCAAATTATAGGGCAAGCAATTTCATTAAACTAAGTTTTACTACTTCCCATTTTCAAATAATACTTGTTGAAAAATAATACGATAAACGAGAGTAGATAAATCATATAGCCCATCAAACTTATCCAAAATCCATATTTCAGATTTTCAGTTAATTCAAAATAAAGCAATACTGCCAACCCAGATACCCCAATTACGGCTGAGGCAAATGCAAAAACATTTAAAACAGGCTTGCCTATTTCCCATAGCATTATCAATAGCAATGGCGTTGAAACTGAAATAATTAATAGCCAAACCAAAGCATTATCTACCGCAAAGTCGCTTACTATGTAGCCAATACCTGAATAATTTTTCCCGTCAGGCTTTGTAAATGAGGGCGTATTTGAGGCTTCCATTTTATTTTCTCTATCAAACCTGTCTTTTTTAGTGCAGGTATTGATAAAAGGGAGAAAAAACCCGAGAATAATAGCAGCTAATGCCATTTTTCGTATCCACAATATAAGCATAGGTTGGGAGATTTATATATTTGATTTTCAGATCTTACACTTTCTCAGAAATGATTTCTTTTATGTCGCTAATGATTTTATTGGCAAGGTAATCGGCAGTAGCTTGCGTTTCCGATTCGGCATAAATGCGAATAATAGGTTCAGTATTGGAGCTTCTCAAATGCACCCACTCCTTCTCAAAATCTATTCGCACCCCATCGATAGTATTGATCTCATTGGCTTTATATTTTATTTTTATATCTTCTAATATGCCTTTCACATCCATTTCGGCAGTAAGCTCAATTTTATTTTTTGAGATATAATAATTAGGCAAAGTGGATCGCAAGTGCAAAACCGACTTGCCAAATTCGGCCAAATACGTGAGAAATAGCGCTATACCCACCAAAGCATCGCGGCCGTAATGCAATTCTGGATATATAATACCGCCATTGCCTTCGCCACCTATTACGGCATTTACTTCCTTCATTTTAGCCACTACATTTACTTCACCCACAGCAGAGGCTGTGTAGGTAGCTCCTGCTTTTTCAGTTACATCTTTTAAAGCTCGGGTAGATGAAAGATTGGAAACGGTATTGCCTATTTGCTTGCTTAAAATGTATTTGGCTATGGCGACTAAAGTATATTCTTCGCCAAACATGGTGCCATCTTCGCACACAAAGCAAAGTCTGTCCACATCTGGGTCTACTACTATGCCTAAGTCGTATTTATCGTGCCTTATTTCGTTGGCAATATGTGTTAGATTTTCAGGCAAAGGCTCAGGGTTATGAGGAAAATGCCCAGTAGGGTCGCAGTACAATTGCGTTACATGTTGCACACCCAATTTCGCAAGTAAAATGGGAAGAGCTATGCCTCCGGTAGAGTTTACACAATCTATGGCTATTTTGAAATTGCAATTGGCTATGGCTTTTACATTCACCAAAGGCAAAGCAAGAATTTTTTCAATATGCTTTTCTATATAAGTATTGTCGGTAGTATAGACTCCTAATTTATTTACTTCTGCGAAGTTAAAGTCTTCATTTTCTGCCAATTGCAACACGATGTTTCCTTCTTCTGCATTTATAAATTCGCCTTTTTCATTGAGCAATTTCATCGCATTCCATTGCACAGGATTGTGGCTGGCAGTGATAATGATGCCACCTTGAGCTTTCTCTTCTATCACGGCAATTTCAACTGTGGGGGTGGTAGATAAGTCCAAATCAACCACATCAATTCCCAAACCCAGTAGTGAGGCACTTACTATATCAGAAACCATTTTACCCGATAGACGAGCATCGCGGCCTATTACCACTTTTACATGCGAATGTTTTCGAATGAGCCAAGTACCATAAGCCGAAGCAAAACGGGCGACATCTACCGGAGTGAGTGCCTCACCTACTTTCCCTCCAATTGTTCCTCTTATGCCTGATATTGATTTGATTAATGTCATTCTATTATTTGGTTAATTAGAAAAGGGCTGTAAATTTAATCAAAATACGCCTCTCATAAATGGGTGATGGAAATAAAGTTTTGCACGAATTATTAAGGAGGTATGCACGTTCAAAGCGATATTACTTTACCCAAATCATTGGCATTTCACAGAAATGAAATCAGAAAGCATATTAAAAAAACACGGGCTAAGGCTTACAAAGAGCAGAAAAGAAATACTTGATGTGTTTCTAAATTGGAAATTTGCTATTTCACATTCATTTTTAGAAGAATCGCTAAAAGAAGCCCACGATAGAGTTACCATCTACCGCACCTTATATTCATTTCTCGATAAAGGCATTATACATAAAGTGCCAGATGAAGGCGGCTCAACCAAATATGCCTTGTGTGGGCAAACGTGCGAAACACACCACCACCACGACAATCATGTCCATTTTAAATGTGAAATATGCTTACAAACCAATTGTATTGAAGAAGTGATAATACCCAGTATTGAGCTTCCCGATGGTTTTGTAGCTAAAGAAATGGGGGTATTGATAATGGGAATATGCAAAAAATGCAACGTAATAACCTAGCTTGAACTTAGAGATGATTAATAAGTTTTTGATACGATTAGCTATAAAGTACAAAAATTCTACGCCTCAATTTTATCTGAAATCGAAACTACATCGAGCGACTCTTCAACCTCTTTATCTATATCAATATTGCTGCCAAAAAGGTATAAATTGAGCTTAGCTCTCATTTCTAAAGGTGACAAATTGTAGTACAATTTGCCATCACGCGCTATTGATATTTCGCCTGTTTCTTCCGATACCACCACTACCACACAATCTGTGAGTTCGGTAATGCCAATGGCCGCCCGATGCCGCAAACCTAAGAAGGCGGGCAAATCGATATCTTCAGTTACTGGCAATATACACCTGGCAGCTTTTATTTTATTATCTACAATCACCACTGCACCATCGTGCAATGGGCTGGTTTTATTAAAAATAGAAAGCAACAACCTTTTAGAGATTTTAGCTTCAATTTCATCGCCTGTTTCAGCATAAAGCTTTAGTTCTGAGCCTTTTGCAATCACTATTAACGCTCCAGTGTTTGTGCCCCCTAATATTTTTGACGACTCAATGATGGGCGAAATATCCAATTTCTCAGCATTGTCTTTCTTCCTGAATATAAGCGATTGAAAAAAACTTCGGTTGTTGTTGGTGGCAGATTTGCCAGCTATCAACAAAAATTTACGTATTTCTTGTTGGAATAAAATAATAATAGCTATGAAACCTACCCCCATTACATTGCCCAAAATAGTAGAAAGCAGCTCCATTTTGGCCGCTTTTACTATCAAATAAAATAAATATACGGAGAGCAATCCAATGAATATCCGCAGGGCGATACTTCCACGCAGCAGTTTGTAAAGCTGGTAAATAAGGAAAGCCACCAGACAAACATCTGCTATATCGATAAGTTTTACCTCTAAAAATCCGATATGGAATAATGTATTCAAAGTAAATTTTTGAAAGGTGAATTTTCGATTTCTGAAAATGTTTTGCCGAAAAGATTTACTGCCTCTACCGCTTGCTTTACATCATGTACTCGCAATATTTTTGCCCCATTTATTAGGGCAATGGTATTGAGAACCGTGGTTCCGTTTAAAGCTTCATCTGCACTCGTTTGTAAATATTTGTAAATCATCGATTTTCTCGATACCCCAACCAATATTGGCAAATTAAGCATTTTAAAGTAAGGCATTTTTTTCAATAGTTCGTAATTCTGATTTAAGTTTTTTGCAAACCCAAACCCTAGGTCAAGAATAATATCTTTTACACCTTCCTCTTTTAGCCGTTGAACTTTGTGTTGAAAGTATTGAGCTATTTCCAGTACCATATCGTTATAAGCGGTTTTTAGAGCCATAGTTTGTGGATTTCCTCTGCTATGCATTAATATATAGGGTACATTTAATTTAGCAACTGTAGCAAACATTTTAGTGTCAATATCGCCTCCAGAAACATCATTTATTAATATTGCACCTTCATTTATCGCTACTTCAGCCACGCTGGAACGAAACGTATCGATAGATATTTTAATGTTGGGAAATGTTTTTATCAATAGTTTTATAGTAGCTCTAATTCTTTCAATCTCTACTTTTTCTTCTATTTCTACTGCATTAGGCTTTGACGAAGCCCCACCTACATCAATAATAGTAGCCCCTTCAATCAGCATTTTTTCTGTCTGTAGGCATATTTCCACATCCGTTTCAAACTTTCCCCCATCGTAAAACGAGTCGGGTGTTACATTCAAAATTCCCATCACAATAGGCTTTTTGAGTGCAACTACATCACCACCAAGGTTTAAGGTAAAATTGGCTTCCAGTATATTTGGTCTTATATATTCCAATTATTTCATCAATTTTATTGATTTCAACTCTAATTGGTTAAAATTACCACAACTAAGCTTTAAATTTGGCTAAAAGTGATTTAAAAAGAATAAAAATGTCGTTTAGCAAAACTGAAGAGCAATACAACCAAGTAATTAATATTTGTCGCGACCTTTTCAATAACAAAACCAAAGATTATGGCACTTCTTGGCGTATTTTGAGGCTGCCATCTATCACCGATCAAATTTTTATAAAAGCCCAACGCATACGGTCAATTCAGGAAAAAGGCACCCAAAAAGTGGCAGATGGCATACGTTCGGAGTTTATTGGCATTATTAATTATTGTGTAATTGCCTTGATTCAAATGGAATTGAGCAACGATGAAGACCAAAATCTAGTCCCTGAAAAAGTAGCCAAATTATTTGATGTCCATATTGCGAACAATCTTGAGTTGCTTAAAAACAAAAATCACGACTATGGCGAAGCTTGGCGAGATATGCGAGTAAGCTCCATGACCGACCTGATATTAATGAAAATATTCCGTGTAAAACAGATAGAAGATAATGCCGGCAAAACTATAATATCGGAAGGCGTGGCAGCCAATTACCAAGATATGCTCAATTATGCCGTTTTTTGCTTGATAAAGTTGGATGAGGTGTAGGTACGGGAGTTAAATAATTATTGAAAAAGTTGGGACCGACCATCTGTTTTCAAATATGGCTGCTAAAAGGTAAGCACTTTATATAATCTTCCATAAACTGCCAATCGGGAGTGCTAGATGGAGTAAAGGAAAGTTTTTAATTTAAAGATTCGGGAAAGATTGCAATCCTTCACCAACCTCGCTATTACATTCAAATATTTCTCCTTGAAAGCAGTCGTTTTTTATATTTTCCGCTATATTTACAAAGCTATTATCACAAAGTTTTACCCAGTAAATATTGATGATTGACAATTTCCAATCTATTGCAAAACCTGAAATACTGTCTTTTGATACACATTCAGTGTTATAATTTAGGGTAGCTTCGCTATGCAAACTCATTTTGTATGGTTGTTTGGATTAGCGAAGGTATATTTTTTAGTATAAAATTAAAATCTTCAGGCATTTTTGAGGGTATAAGTATATCCTTTAATGATTTATTTGCTTGTCTTCCATAGTTAAATTTATATTTATTTGCGTGGAGCAATTAAGCGTAGAAAATCATTTCCAGAACGGCCATTTTTTTACTTTGGAAGAAGAAAATATAAATCTCTACCGCTGTAATAAGGCAATCGTTGATAAAAGCTTGACATCACAGAACCGCTTGTTTCTACAGAAATGGTATGTGCTGGATTTGGTTTAGTGTCTTCTAATCGCCTCAAAACTGCTGATACCCCATTATTTTTTTCTGTTCTTGACACAAAGTATATGGCGTCAGGCGAATTTCGATTACATTGTTCTAAATGAACAAGCTGTAAATTCACACCATACTTTACAGTAAAAATATATTCTACTTTTACTAAGCTATCTGTTGTATTCATAGTTTAATCTTTCCCTCTCCACCAACTCTACCACCATATCAGGATGCAGGGCTACCACTTCCCCTATTATTACAATGGCTGGATTGTCTAAACCTTGCTTACGAGCTTTTTCTGCAATATCGGTTACTGTGCCTAAGGCTATTTTTTCCTTTTCAGTTGTGCCATTTTGAATGATGGCTACAGGCGTGTTTTGCTTTCCAGCTTCTGAAAATAGGGTCATTATTTCTTCCAACTTGCTCATAGCCATTAATATTACTACGGTAGCTGAAGACTGGGCTGCAAGCAATATGTCTTTGGAAACATCACCATTTTTGGTGGTTCCGGTCGTTACCCAAAAGCTTTCATTTACTCCTCTGGCAGTGAGCGGAATTAGTTGCATTTCAGGCACGGCAATGGAGCTGCTGATACCGGGCACTACAGCCACAGGCATGTTGAAAGCTCTGGCAAACTCCACTTCTTCATAGCCTCGGCCAAATACAAATGGGTCTCCACCTTTAAGGCGCACTACATGGCCGTATTTAAAGGCATTTTCAACAATTAGCTGATTTATTTCTTCTTGCGAAAAGGCACAGCTGCCTCTGCGTTTACCCACAAAAACAGATGGGGTATTTGGTTTGGCATAGGCGAGCAAACTATCGTTGGCTAGTGCATCGTACAATATCACATCGGCATCTTGCAATGCTTTTATGCCTTTGAGGGTAATCAAATCTGGGTCTCCGGGACCGGCACCTACCAATGTGAGTCTGGGTGTTATCATTTTCGCAATAAATATCTTGTGGCAAATATCTTAATTCTAAATCAATACGGTAATAATAAAGTTCAACTTCAAATGGCTAATTAGTACTGTGCCACCATTGAAAGTTATTTTTATC
>CAZMFZ010000078.1:0-18110 GCA_964565665.1 uncultured Bifidobacteriaceae bacterium
TAATCTGGCTGGGCTACTAATTTTCATCTCCACAAAATTGATGATTTTTGGGAAAGAATCAAGCTGCTTACGGTCATACGCATTTCGTGTGGGAACAATTCTAACCATTAGGGCTTTTCACCCTCAGCATGATTGCGTGTCACAATTATTGCAATACTTATTTCAGATTACGATTTTCACAGTTAGTTTTGGAGTAAATATCATTGTAACTAATAATTCTAATTTTTAAATCTATATCAAATGAAACCGACACTTCTTGTACTTGCAGCCGGAATGAGCAGCCGCTATGGCGGAGGATTAAAACAAATTGACCCAATTGGCCCCACGGGTGAAATCATTATCGATTATTCGATTCACGATGCCATAAAAGCCGGCTTTGGCAAGGTGGTTTTTGTGATACGCCACAGTATTGACCAAGCATTTAAGGAGGCGATAGGTAATAAATATAAAGGTATTGAAGTGGCCTATGCGTATCAGGAAATGGATATGCTACCCTCAGGATTGGAGCGTGATGTTGCTTACAGGTTAAAACCTTGGGGAACTGCCCATGCCGTATGGTGTGCCAGAAATGTAATCACTGAGCCATTTGCCATTATCAATGCCGATGATTTTTATGGATATTCTGCCTTCAAACAAGTAGCTGATTTTTTAATAGGGAATAAAGACGACAATACCTATGCTATAGCAGGCTACCAAATGAAATACACCATGAGCGAAGAAGGTTCGGTAAATCGTGGTGTGTGCGAAACTGATAAAGAGGGCAACTTGGTAGGCATTGTGGAAAGAACCGACATCTTCACTACACCAACTGAAATATATTCTGAATCAAGTGGCAGCAAAATTGTATTTACTGGCGAAGAACCAGTTTCAATGAATTTCATGGGCTTCAAACCCCAAATATTCACCCAAATGGAAGCCTATTTCAGGAATTTCTTAGCTGAAATAGGCAACGACCCTAAGAAGGAGTTTTTTATTCCCTTACTTCTCAATCATTTGGTGAAAACAGGCGAATCAAAAATAAAAGTATTGGATGTGAAAGAAGAATGGATTGGCATTACCTACGCAGCCGATAAGGAAAAAGCCGCTGCCAGCATTAAGAAATTGGTAGATGCAGGAAAATATCCTTTGAACTTGTGGAAATAGCTTTTCATTCCGTTCAAAACCATTTTATGTCAATTAAAGGATTGTCTAAATTCTAATAGATATGGAAGCAATAAACAACGAATCACTGACCAAATTTTCTGGGGGACAAACAGGGATTTGGAAGGTGATTTCTATGGGAGCAATTGCAGGTCAATCACTTGAACAAGTGAATAGACTTGAAATTTTGAACTTTGATAGCAAAGTCACACAGAACGAAAGTAAATGGTAATTAAAAGGCATTTCAAGCAATATGAGATATACCAATCGTGACGAAAAGAATACGCTTGACATAACGCCTTCAGTTCTTGGGAAACCTGATTATAAATATGCTGCTTTTATTCCTATAAAAAAATCAAATGAGTGGTGGTTGCTGACACAAGATGAACGAAGAAATATTTTTGAAGAACAATCCAAACACATCAATTATAGTCTCAAATATTTAACCAATGTTTCAAGAAAACTATATCATTCAAGAAACATTGGAGAAGCTTTTGACTTTCTAACATGGTTTGAATTTGATCCATAACATGTTGACCAGTTTAACGAGTTAGTAGAATACTTACGACAAACCGAAGAGTGGAAATATGTAATAAGGGAAATAGACATAAGACTGGAAAAAGAAGATGAAGAGTAGGCCTAATTTTATGGGGCCATGCTACCCGGGGTTGCATTTCAAATGCTGCTCTCAAGCGATGTCGACAGAATGTTTTATGTGGCTGCACCATTGTGTGTGCTCCTTATTTCGATGGGAATAGATCGCCTGTTTAGCAAATACAATATGCTTGCGTGAAAAGTACTCTTTGTTGCCTGAAAGATTACCCCATTTGATGCTGCCTTGAAAACCACTAGCCCAACATCTTTTTTTGTACCTTTCATAGAAAAAACAAGGAGTATATGAAACAACTTCATATACTCCTCTATACCTCCATCAATTACAGCAGCTTTCAACACTTATCAACTATTTTATACCATTCTAGATTTCGTTTTGATGTATTTTAAACCAACACTATTTTAGCCTTTACATTTTCTAGATTATAATAGTAATGGTTTTCTTCACTTTGATTTGTGATTATATAATTCAAATCACTCCAATTACATAGTTTGCACATATTTCGTTTGCCAAATTTGCTATGGTCGGCAAGCAATACTATTATATCTGATTGCGAAATAATGGCTTGTTCACTTTCTACTACTAATTGATTGGAATTAGAGGGTCCCTCTTCATCTAAAGCCCCACAAGATAAAAATGCCCATTTAGCATTATAAAATTTTATATTTTGGTTGGCTTGAGGGCCAACAAGCAGCCCTGATTCTGGGTATAACATTCCACCTGTTAAAAATACCTCTGCCCCTTTTTTCTCTATTTTGTCTTTATCAATCTGATAGGCAATTAGTATGGAGTTTGTAATTATTCTGATTCGTTTGTTTGCCAAAAAAGAAGCCATTTGAAAGGTAGTGCTTCCGCCATCTATCATTACCACATCACCATCTTGCACCAATAATGCCGCTTTTTCAGCAATTTTTAGCTTTTCAGCAGTAGCTTGTGCTTGTCTGTATGCCAAAGGCAACATACTATTTTCAACCGTATATTGCGATTTTTTAATAATGCCTCCCCAGGTTTTATCAGCCAAAGCTTGTTCTGCCAAATCGTTGAAATCTCTTCGAATAGTAGCGGGAGAAGCTTCAAATAATCGGCTTGCATTTTCTACTATTAACTCCCCTTCTTTTTCAAGATAGGCTAAAATGCTGCGATGTCTCTGTCCTTGTGTCAAATTACAGTCTCGGTTTTAAACCTTTACAATCTAATTATGCAATCATTTTCACTTGGTAATTCCCATCAAATCTCCGAAAAAATACAAAGTAAAAGTGATGCTCACACCCCAAAATAATGCCGCTACAAACATGTAAAACCATATTTTATATAACGGAACGCCAAACGACACCACAATAGCTGTGCCGCCAATGGGTGTGAAAAGTATGGGTGTAAGTGCTGCTACACCTGTAATTCCGTACTTATTCCAAACTTTTACAATCTTTCGGTTTTTCTTGCTGAAAATTGGTTTTTTCTTAAGGAATTGAACTAGAAGTTTATTTCTAATCCATAAGCCACAAGTAGAAACTATTACCACAGAAATCATCATTCCTAATATGGTAAAAAAAATTGTTTCGAAAATGGTTAAATGAAGGGTAAATCCTGCCAAAGGACCGCCCACAAACTTCAACATACTAAATATCAATACGGAAAGCCATTTGTAAATATTCCCTAGCCAATCTATTGTCAACATACTACTTCATTTAGGCTCAAATATCGCCATTAATAATGAGTGTTTTGTGTGTTAGACTCGAGGAAAGGAATATTTCAAAAGGAATTTCTATTATTTCCGCTCTATTGTGTGGCAAGCCCAATTGATAGTTTCCTGGATTGGCCTATATTGAAAACCAAATGCGGATTTGAATTTTTGATTGTTGTATCTGAAATCAGCTGCAGAAATGGTTATGGTCTCTTTGTTTACAAACCTCCTTTGGAGATAAAAAGGGACAATAATTTTCAAAATATAATATAAAATTAAAGCGATATTTTTAGATAGCTTTATAAAAGGAGGCTTTTTGTCAAAGCCCAAAGCGATTTGAGTGAAAAAGTTAAAATAACTCATATTATCCCCACTAATAATATATCGCTCATGGCTGATATTTGATTTAAGAAGTAGCCAAGCCGCCTCTGCCACATCTCGCACATCTACCAAATTAGTGGTTCCTGTGGGATAGAAAGCCATGCCTTCGTATATATTTTTGAATATTTTCGTGCTGGATTTATTCCAATCTCCAGGCCCAAGCACTACCGAAGGGTTTAGGATTGCAGCGTTGAGACCTTCCTCTGTTGCTCTCCACACTTCCAGCTCGGCTGCATATTTCGATTTGGCATATTGTGAATTTAGGTCTGATTCTACCCAAAGTGTGTTTTCATCTGTTAAATTAACTTTAGGATCACGCCCAATGGCTGCAATAGAACTTAGATAGATAAGTTTTTTACAGTTTTTCTTCAAAGCAATGTTTACTACATTTTTAGTGCCTTCTACATTTACTTTAAATAATGTATCGATGCCTACATCGCCAAACGAAACCACAGCGGCACAGTGGATTACTTCCTCTATTCCTTCATAAGCTTTTTCAAGCAATGGAATATCTAAAATATCGCCTTCGAATACTTCAATTTTATCAATAATATCGGATAGTGAAGATAAATCGGCATTTTTTCTGGTTAGTATCCGTACAGATTGGCCTTCTAAAACACACTTGTGGGCGATGAAACTACCTATCAATCCATTGGCCCCGGTAATTAAAATCATTTTTTAAAATTCTAACATTATGAGTCACTGAGAATTCAGTTGCGATTTTCACAGCTATTTCTTTTCTTTTGTGGCGTCTTCTTCTGTCGTTTCTTCTTCCGATTTCTCTTCGTTTTTTATTTTACCTTCCGTGGCCTTGCTTTCTTTAGCTTGGATTGTAAATCCAACATCTCCTTCACGTGTTTTCGATTCCCAAATCTGGTATTCTCGCTCATCGTAGCGTGGCCTAGGCAATGGTTGTTGCATATATTTTGGATCTTCTTTTTCCCTATGTTGGCGATATTTTTTTATCATTCGTTTTCTCAACCGCTCTTTTGCTTCTATTGATTTGCTATCTTTTGCTTCTATGTACACAGCACTTGGGTGGTTGCTTCGGGTACGTTTGGTTACTATCATATCACCTTCATACCAAGTAGCTTTTCTGGATTTTTCTCGCAAGGTCGATTTCTTTTTCTCTAAACTTATAGTGAGAATATCACCAGTGTTGCTATAAATATCTTTATCGAGGGCTATCATTTTATCTTTATTCTTTTTGAGAACATTGTAATCTATTTTACCTCTGTAATCTTTTATTTTCTCATTTTGCTCTTTCCATCGATTTCGCATATCCATATACGAACCAATAATATCGCCCGTATTTTTTGCTATTTCAGCTTCTTTTTCTTTTCTAAGGTTTTCTCTGTCTTTCAATATGCCATAATCAAAAGTGCCTCTATATTCTTTCACATCTTTTGCACTTTCTTTTTCAATGTCTTTCATTTTCTGATACCGGCCTACAATATCACCTTGGCTGCTACCCATTTCTTTGTCCAATTCCTTTTGGTGGGCCGCTCGCTTGGCTAATATATTGTAATCAAGATTGCCCTTATAATCTCTTACTTTGCCTGCATTTTTCTTTTCAGCATCTTTCATTTGCTGATACACGCCTACAATATCTCCTACATTTGAGCCAATTTCATCGTTCGAATTTCTCATTTTTTCTCTAACTTCCCCTAACTTTCCGTAGTCGATATTGCCTCTATAATTTGATTGTATAGTAACGTCAGCCAAAGATTTGGGAGCAATTGGAATTACCAGATCAGTAGATGAATTATCCGTTTTACCAGTACTTTTATGTTCGTAATTTCCTTCATAAGTGGTCATGTGCGTAACATCATCTTTCGAATTGGCAAGCATCGGAATCACAAGTGATGTAGATGAATTGTTGGCAATGCCTTCGCTTCTAGGCTGAAGTTTACCTTCATAAGTAGTCATGTGGGTAACATCATCTTTCGAATTGGCAAGCATCGGAATCACAAGTGATTTAGAAGAATTATTGGCAATGCCTTCGCTTCTAGGTTCTCTATCGCCCTGAAACCCTGTTTCAGCAGCAGATTTAATTCCTCTCTGGGGTACAGGAACGCCCGACACGGCTACTCCGCCACGTTTGGCTTCTTCACGGGGCGGTTTTATATTGTATTGATGTTCAAGTAATTCATTACCTGTGGCTTTTTGCACAGTATTGGATTGTTGCTTGCGTAGCTGTTTGGGGTTTTTCTCCAACTCCGGAGCTGTAATGCCATAGCTCACATAATCATTTGGCGATGGCGGATATGGATTGCCGTTTTGATTGGCAATGTTTTGTGCTGCCGACTTGGCAGCCATCCGTTTTTTATCATTCACTCTTTTTTGTGGGGTAGATACTATCTTCTGGGCATCATTGCTTTGCTCAGTCACGGCAATATCAGTTAATCCTGTAGGTTGGTTTTGTTCGGCCGATTTTGCACTTCTTTGGCTTGGCGAAATGCCGCCTTTCAAATTACCACCTTTTTTAGCTTCTTTTCGAGGTGGTTTTATATTGTTGGTATTAGCTATAGTAACATCGCCAGTGAGTTGTTGTTGATTTACTGATTTTTGCTTGGTTATTGCTTTGGAATTTTTTTCTACTGTTGGGGCAGAAATGCCGTAGCTAATGTAATCGTTTGGCGATGGTGGAACCGATACGCCATTCGTCCTGGCTATATTTTGCTTCTTCGATTTTGCCTTATATATTTTTTTCTTGTTTTTCTTTTTCTTAGGAGTAGATATGGTCTTTTGAGCCGCACTGGTTTGTTGGTTTACCACATAACCAGGGGAGCCTGTGGGTTGGTTTTGTTCAGTAGATTTAATAAATCCTCTTTTGGGAGGTTGATAGGTTTTTTGTTGTTGTGGAAAGGCTAAAAATGATATTAATAGTTCAGCACAAAGGAAAAAAGTAGCAAGTATTTTATTAGTCTCCAATGCTTTAGAAAATTCGGGCGTTACTTTTGCGATCGTACATATTTTTATTCTTTTTCTTTACAATTAAGCCAGTTTTATTGTCTTTATTGTGTCGAAAACCACCTTGAAATTGTCCTGTAGAATCAATTTGTACATTGGGCTTGCTTCCATAAGCAGGGCAAGGGTATTGTTTGGTGCTACAAGAAGGTAGATATAAAAATGAAATTAATATGCTCAACAATAAATAGTAGGTTAGTCGCATATAACAAAACTACTAAAAATTTACCAATTCGTTTAGTTTCTCCTTTAATCTTGATTTTGCTAAAAAATTTTCTTCTAAACTTGATGAAAAAGGCACTGGAGTATCTAGGCTCCCTAATCGAAGTACAGGAGCATCAAGATGTGAAAATAAGTTTTCTCCAATCCAAGCTGCAATTTCTGCACTTATGCTTCCTGTTGTAGTATCTTCATTCAGAATTAGTACTCTTCCTGTTTTCTTCACAGATGAGGCTACTGTTTCTTTGTCCCAAGGCAAAAGGGTACGCAAATCTACAATTTCGGCATCAATACCGAGTTCCTCTATCGCATCTGAAGCCCAAATTATCCCAAGCCCATAGCTTACAATTGTTAGATCACTTCCCTCTTTCATAATAACAGCTTTGCCAATTGGTAAAGTATAATATTGAGTTGGGACATCTGATTTTATGCTTCTATACAAAGCTTTATGCTCAAAAAACAATACCGGATTTGGGTCTTCAATGGCTGCACAAAGCAAACCCTTGGCATCGAAAGCATTGGAAGGATACACAATTTTCAATCCTGGCACATTGAAAAACCAAGCCTCTGTGGATTGCGAATGAAACGGACCTCCACCTGTACTTGCACCTGTGGGCAAGCGAACGACCACATCAGCATTTTGCCCCCAACGGTAGTGTGATTTGGCTAAGTTATTTACAATTTGGTTGAATCCACAAGTTACAAAATCGGCAAATTGCATTTCTACCATAGTTTTAAACCCTTTGATAGAAAGCCCCAAAGCTGCACCCAACACAGCTGATTCGCACAAAGGTGTATTACGTACCTTGTCTGTGCCAAATTGTGATGCCAAACCTTCTGTTGCTTTGAAAACGCCACCATAGCCTGCTATATCCTGTCCCATCAAAACCAGATTTTCGTACCGTTCCATGCTTTGCAATAATGCTTCCGAGATAGCATCGATAAAACGTTTTTCAGAAGTATCGCTTAAATCAGGGTTATTTTCCTCAGGTTCAGCAATCGCATACACATCTTGTAATTCAATATGTTCGTTTGCAAAAGGCAACGTCTCAGCCTGCACTTTCTCAATTGCACTTTCTATTTCTTCATCAATTTGTGCCTTGATGTGTGCTATTTCTGTATTATCTAAAATGAAATTTTCAACCAAATATTGTTCGTAATTTCTAATCGGGTCTTTTGCTGACCATTTTTCAAGCAATTCATCAGGAACATATTTTGTGCCTGACGCTTCTTCATGCCCACGCATTCTGAAAGTCAAAGCTTCCACCAATACTGGGCGGGGATTTGCACGCAAACTTTTTGCCAATTGCGATACTACATCATATACTTCCAAAATATTGTTGCCATCAATCTGCAAAGCATCCATGCCATAGCCAGGAGCTTTGTCGATCAAATTATAACACTTGAATTGCTCTGAATTTGGTGTAGAAAGTGCATAACCATTGTTTTCAATGATAAAAATAATGGGCAGACTCCATACTGCGGCCAAGTTCATAGCTTCATGAAAATCTCCTTCGCTGGTAGCTCCATCTCCACAAAAGGCTACTGATAGTTTACTTTCACCATTCAATTTATGAGCCAATGCAACTCCCTCAGCCACAGGCAAATGTGCTGCCATGTGGGAAATCATTGCTCCAATTTTATATTCTTTTGAGCCAAAATGAAAAGAGCGATCTCGCCCCTTAGTAAAGCCCGATAATTTTCCTTGCCACTGGGCAAAAAGCTTTTCCAAAGCAATGCCTCTTGAGGTAAATACTCCCAAATTTCTGTGAGAAGGAAAAAGCCATTCATCTGCATCAATTGCCATAGCTACGCCAACAGAAATTGCCTCTTGGCCATAAGCTGAAAACCATTTGCTGATTTTGCCTTGCCTGAGCAGCAACAACATTTTCTCTTCAATTAGGCGTGGCAATAAAAGCCCTTTGTAAAGTTTTATTAGGGTGTCATCAGAATAATTTTTTCGACTGAAATTCATTATATAACTGCTATTGCTTTGTAGTGTAACGCAAAGCTCGTTTTTAAAAAAATATTTTACACTAATGTAGCTAGTTTAAATTGCAAAATCTCGCTTCCAGCAATCCCAAATTTCAATATACGATTGAAGCGGGAATATTTGGGTGTAATGGATTGGCAATCACTTTTTGCTGTGCCGGATGCACAAGTATATCCATATCTTCCATGGGAATTGCCCCTAGCAAACATTGGTTGCCCAAAACCATTGCCCCTGTATAGCTAATTCGTCCATTCCAATCTACTTTTATTGGCCCTACATAAGGCAGTTGACGTATAGATCCATCGGCAAGCGTTACAGGCCTTTTATCTGATTCCTCTAATTTAAGTTGAATACATTGGCTTTCAGTTATGCATAAATGTAACGCACCAGTATCAACAAGACACTCTACAACTAAGGTATCTATTTCATCAAAACGAGGGTTTGATAGTTTAATATATGTTTTTACGATTCCCATGCGTACGGTTTCTAGAAGAAATTAATGTATACAACTGTTATAAAATTGCGTTATCATTTGATTAACATTTATGGAATGGTGCAGTGGTTTTTTGAAATTCTAATAAAAATAGGGTGATAAAAATGTTGTAGTTTGATCGAATTAAGCCATTAGAAGGATAAATGAAACACAGCAATAAAGATAATATTAAAATTTGTTTGATTTGCTTAGAGTCAATCGCATCTTTTATAATAAAAGCAGTGAAATTGAACATCAAGTTCATGAAAGCTGCATCTTCTTCCATTGCTTCGTTTAATCTAAGTCATTTGATTATCTATCACATAAATAAATACGGAATAATGCAACTGCATTTGTTAAATAATACCGGGTTTATTGTTAATCAATTTCCAAATGTCTTACAATTATGAAATTCAGCATAATATATGTTGAAAAAAGTATAATATTTCCTACTTTCGAATCATATAAAACAATACTTTTAAGGAAAAATCAGGCGTTTTACCTCACATGCTCACCCTCACAAATTTTAAAAAAGAATACGCAGGCTATTTGGCCATTGAAATCTCTAGTTTGCAGTTTGAAAAAGGCATCTATTGGATAAAAGGAGCCAATGGTTCAGGAAAATCTACCCTTTTCAAATCTATTGCTGGGTTGCAACCATTTGATGGAAACATTGTGCTAAATGAAAATATAGACCAACGTAAAATGCCTGTAATGTATAGAGGGCTAGTAAACTATGCCGAAGCAGAGCCATTTTACCCCACATATTTAACAGGAATAGATTTGATAGATTTTGTAGGTAAGATGAAAAATGCGAAGCCAGAACAAGTTTCGGATTTGATGCAATATCTTGAAATAGAGTCGTTTACTAAAAATCCAACAGGGAGCTATTCAAGTGGAATGTTAAAAAAATTGTCGTTGGTTTTGGGATTTCTAGGTAATCCGGAATTGATAATTCTTGATGAACCACTTATAACTCTTGATGTGGTTGCTACTGAAAAAATAGCCTCTTTAATACAAATATATTATAATAAAGGTGTTGGCTTTTTAATCTCATCGCATCAAAGCAAAGAGATGGATACTTTGCCTATTAAGGCCCAATATTTAGTTGAAAATCAAACGATTAAACACATAAGCCAACCTTGAGAATACTAATTTCAATCCTTTCTAAAACTGTAGTTCGCTCTTTCTACAAGGAATTTGCACTGTTTTTTCTTATCGGGCTTTATATCTGTTTTGGTTTATTTAAAAGTAGCGACCATATTTTTTTAAATACTTTTATATTATCCTCAAGTCTGTTAATCAGCCTCTATTTCCTGATGTGGACGCTTTACAACATACTGATTATCAGTTTTTTTACTCGTTTTTTACGAAAGAGAGAGAATATATTTTTGTACCATTTATCTATTTCAAAAAAGGCCTCTCTTTATTTGGCACTCTTCTTTATTCATTTATATCTCTTTGCACCTGCTATTGCTTATGCGGTATTTGTGAGTGGGATGGCGGTAAACTTAGCTTTTTACAATCAGTTGATTTATATTCTATTGTTTGTAATTGTATCGGGAATATACCCAGTTTTGATTTATAAAAAAGCCATTTCCAGCCCAGATATTAGCCTTTCAAATGCTGCTTTTCTTGTATTAAATTTTCGATTTAAAAAACCATACTTCAGCTTTTTCTTTTTCCACTTATTTGAAAATGAATGGCTTAAACTGCTGATTTCAAAGGGGTTGTCTGCAATATTACTTTTGGGATTGGTACAGATTTTACAAACAGATAATGATGATATAAGGCCACTATTAGTAGTCGTATTAATGGGGTTTTTGCCCAATTTTGCATTGGTTGGCTCCTATTATAGTTTTGAAAATGTAAACCTTTTATGGTTTAGGAACCTGCCTATACTGCGGCATAAAAAATGGTTGATGGCCGTGGCTATATTCGCCATACTATTGCTTCCAGAATTGTTTCTTTTATATAGGTATGCTTGGGATACTTTGCCTATATATGTACCTATTTACGGCTATTTATTCGGAGTTAGTTTGATGAGCTTATATTACAGTGGTCTATACTTAAAAATAGCAGCAGAAGAGCGATTTTCAAACTTGATATTCATAATCGCTATTTTTTGTTTTTTAGCTATTCTATTTAAAATCAATGTGTTAGCAATAATATTTTTAGTATTTTTTACCTCTATCATTACGTTTTTCACTCAATACTATCACTATGAATTGGTAGTAAAAAATGAATAAATTTAAATTCAACTTTCTTCAACGAACTCCATCAAATCGCTTACTTTGTTTAAAATTACCACATTTTGTGGGGAATCTAAATCTTGCCCTATTACTTGAAATCCTGATAATAAAATTTTGGTATCGGTAAATGTTTCACTCAGTTTTTTGATGAATTTTTGAATTTCTGCTTGCCCAGGCACACTTGTGAGTACCGACACAATAAAATCAGGCTTATGGTCTTTATAGGTAGCTATCAAATGGTCAAAAGGCAAAGATTGCCCTAAATAAATAGATTTTTGCTGGCGAGATTTTATAATGTAGTGTGTAAATAATAGGCTCAATTCATGCAATTCACCTTCAGCCAGAAATAACAAGTATTTTTTAGCATTTAGTTTGGGTGTGCTATATTGCCCGTCAATAGCTACAATTAACTTTTGGCGTATCAGGTTTGACATAAAATGCTCTTGTGCCGGATTTATAGACCCCGTTTGCCACATCAGCCCAACCTTGGTGAGAAAAGGATGAATGATATTTATCATCGTTTTTTCAAGCCCAAATTGTAAAATATTCCTCGCCATCACTTTCTCGAATCGGTTTTCATCAATATCAATCATGGCCAATGTAAGAGCATGAATTTGATCGGGGTATTTAGAGTTTTTATCTGTAAGCATCACTACCTCCTGATATAGCTGGTCGGCCGACATATTGGCTATTTTCGAGATTTTATAGCCATTTTGGTTTAGAAGGGAGATATTGAGTAGCAATTTCAAATCTTCACTATTGTATTTTCTGATATTAGTATCGGTGCGTTCGGGAGCTATAATATTGTACCGTTGCTCCCAAATACGCAATGTATGAGCTTTTATGCCCGATAAAACTTCCAAATCTTTAATAGAATATTCACTCATGCTCTTTCAACAATTGTTACCCTTAATTGTTTTAAGGACATAATAAAACCCTTGACTTATTAAAATATGCCAAGGGTTTAAATTTTTATTTATTTAAATACTGCTAGTTATGTTCTTTTGTAAGCCCTTCTAGGAATACAATAGGGAAAAATAAATCATCAAAATAGCCTTTGATTTTATCGTAATTCATCATCGATTGAAAAATGGTAGGTTCGAATAAATCTTCATCGTGGTAAACAGCAAAATATACCTTATTACCTACAAAAGAGAGCATGAATTCATTATGAATATCGTGCTGTATTTCCAATAAGGAGTTGATAACTGCCTGAGTAAGTGTGTTTTTAATGTCCTCTTTACCTTTTGCAATCCTAATGTAAAACAGCTTATCGAAAAGGCTGTTGCCAATTTCATAGTCTTCTTCACCTTCAGGGAAAGGAACGCCAACCGTGGAAAGCACTACATTGGTAGAGAAATTTCGGTCAAATTCTGCCACAAAAAATAAACCCCGAAATTGGTATTTGTTACTGGCCACTTTTTGATCTTCTTTTGATTTGTATTCAGCTAAAAATTCTGAAAATTGAATGCTTACATTGTTTAATTTTCCCGCCACGTGATCATCGCCATACACAACTGTATTTTTATTTTTGAAAAAATCTGAGTTGTCATATTCTGCATCATCTACTTTATTAAGGTTGTCATATTCTAAGGATGGATTTATGTATTTAATTATTTTGCCAATAATTTTCTTTTTAAAATTCTTATAGAAATAAGTATCCCCCAATAAATAGTTTATAAATATAGGTGGTGCTATAAGTAAAATGATAGCTGGAATCAGAAATAGCTCTTGCTTTGTTTCAATATATACAAATATTGAAGTTGGAATCAATACCAGAGGCAACACGCCTGACAACACTAATTGAAGCAGTATTGATTTTCTGTCTTTTTCGGTATAAACCAATGAATGAACCAAATCATCCTTATAAAAATGTTTAAATTCTTCTTCGCGTACCATAAATTTTGGACTAGTTTATTAGTATTAATAGAAACCTACTCAAACAAAGTTATGTTTAAATTCTAAATTACAAAGAATGTATAAAGTTTTAGGTGAATAATTTACCTAATTTTACAGTATTATGGCAAAAAATAGATACGAAAGTAGAGAAGTAACAAGTGAAGACAAGAAAAAAGTAACATCAAATAGGGTAAAGAAGGCATGGCAGCTTACCGATTTCATAAAGCCTTATGCCACATTATTTTTTACAGGGTTAGGTTTCCTATTATTATCCAACGCCACCATTCTCTCATTTCCACTTTTAACAGGCAAATTAATTGACGCAGCTATTGGAAAAGGCGAAGGCTGGTTTGCTAATATAAACACAATTGCATTTGCATTGGTTGGCATTTTACTGTTGCAATCGGTATTTTCTTTTTTCAGAATATTGCTATTCTCGAAAGTAAGCGAGTATGCGATGGCTAATATTAGGCAAAAATTATATAACAAACTGATTTACATGCCAATGGAGTTTTTCGAGAAGCGTAGAGTGGGCGAGCTTACCAGTCGCATTACTTCCGATGTATCTCAATTGCAAGATGTGCTTTCAGTTACTATAGCCGAATTTCTAAGGCAAATTTTCACTTTGGTAATAGGCACTGCTATTATATTGGTAACTTCTACCCAGCTTTCGGTTTTTATGTTGCTTACTTTTCCTCTATTAGTGGTGGCTGCCATGTTTTTTGGCAAAACTATTCGTTTGCTTTCCAAGAAAACACAAGATGAATTGGCCGCAGCAAATGTAGTAGTAGAAGAAACGCTGCAATCGGTGCAGGTGGTAAAAGTATTTACCAATGAAAAACTGGAAACCGAACGCTACAAGTCAGCAATTGCCAGAACAGTTGCCAATGCTTTAAAAGCTGCCAAATACCGCGGGGCATTTATATCGTTTGTAATTTTTGCCTTATTTGGGGGAATTGTAATGGTGCTGTGGTATGGAGCAGGCTTGGTGAGTAAAGGCGAAATCACCATTGGCGACCTTACGTCTTTTATCATCTATACCTCTTTTATTGGCGCTTCAGTTGGCGGCTTGGGCGACATGTACGGCCAGTTGCAGAAAGCAATTGGCTCTTCCGAACGTGTTTTGGAGATTTTAGACGAACAACAAGAGGCTCAGGATGAGAACTTAACCTACTCAGAAACCAGATACAATGGCTTTGTGAAATTCGAAGAAGTACGCTTTTCATATCCTACAAGAAAAGATATTGAAGTATTAAAAGGATTAGATTTAGAAATTTACCCTGGACAAAAAATAGCCATTGTGGGGCAAAGCGGTGGCGGGAAAACTACCATCACCCAACTTTTAATGAATTTTTACAACTTAGATAGTGGCAAAATATCGGTTGATAACAAATCAATTGCAGATTTACCTTTATTTGAACTGAGGAAAAATATTGGGCTTGTGCCTCAAGAAGTGCTTTTATTTGGGGGAACGATAAGAGAAAATATAGCTTATGGAAAACCCGATGCCTCTGAAAATGAGATACTAGAAGCCGCTCGCAAAGCCAACGCACTGGAATTTATCAATGCTTTTCCTGAAAAATTAGATACAATAGTGGGTGAACGTGGTGTAAAACTTTCAGGTGGACAACGCCAAAGAGTTGCTATCGCACGAGCAATTTTGAAAAACCCGCCAATATTGGTGTTGGACGAAGCCACGAGTGCATTAGATTCCGAATCAGAAAATTTAGTGCAAGTAGCTTTAAATGAATTGATGAAGAACCGCACTACCATTATCATTGCCCACAGATTATCTACCATTCGCGATGCAGACAAAATTGTGGTATTGCAACATGGGAAAGTAGCCGAATCGGGTACACATCAAGAACTAATTCGAATTGAAAAAGGCGTATATAGCAATCTGCTCAGAATTCAAAACGAACATGCAAACTATTTTGAAGCTGTGTAAAATTAGGAAGAATGAAAAAAACCAATAAAAAAACCTCATCAAATTGATGAGGTTTTTTTATTGCATTATTAAGGAAATAATTGAAAACTAGTATTTCAATTTGTTAGGATAGAAAGCAGTTTCGCCCAATTCTTGTTCTATTCTTAGCAACTGATTATACTTAGCCATACGATCAGAGCGAGAAGCAGAGCCAGTTTTTATTTGACCTGTATTCAATGCCACAGCCAAATCAGCAATAGTAGAATCTTCAGTTTCACCCGAACGATGGCTCATTATTGAAGTGTAGCCGTTGCGTTTCGCCATATTTACTGCAGCAATGGTTTCTGTTAAAGTACCAATTTGGTTTACTTTTATCAATATTGAGTTGGCAATGCCTTCTTCTATTCCTTTTTTCAAGCGTTTTACATTGGTAACGAACAAATCATCACCCACCAATTGGCATTTAGAGCCTAATACTTCAGTGAGTTTTTTCCAACCTGCCCAATCGTCTTCGGCCATACCGTCTTCAATCGATATGATAGGATATTTTTCTACCCAACCTTTCCAATAGTCTACCATTTCATCGGAAGTAAGTACTCTACCGTCCGATTTTTTGAAAGTATATAATTTCTTATCAGCATCATAAAATTCAGACGTAGCAGCATCCATTGCCATAAATACTTCTTTGCCGGGTTTGTAGCCTGCTTCTTCAATAGCTTTCAATATAATATCGGCAGCTTCTACATTGTCTTTAATATTTGGGGCAAAGCCACCTTCATCGCCTACATTGGTTGCGTAGCCTTTCTTTTTCAACACGCCTTTTAGTGTGTGGAAAATATCAGATCCAATTCTCATGGCATCCGTAAATGATTCTGCTTTAGAAGGAATAATCATAAACTCCTGAAAATCGATTCCGTTATCGGCATGAGCACCACCATTTAAAATATTCATCATTGGTATTGGCAAAGTGTTGGCACTTACACCACCCACATAGCGATACAAAGGCAATCCAGATTCTTCGGCAGCAGCTTTGGCAACTGCAAGCGATACCGCTAATATTGCATTGGCTCCTAACTTGCCTTTATTGTCTGTGCCATCAAGCTCAATCATCAATTGATCGATGCCGTTTTGGTCAAATACATCTGCACCCATTAGCTCATTGGCTATTTTCTCTACATTTTCAATGGCTTTGAATACGCTTTTACCACCATATTTTTTCTTGTCGTTATCACGCAATTCAACGGCTTCGTGAGCCCCTGTTGATGCACCAGAGGGAACAGCAGCACGACCCATGCAGCCATTTTCGGTATACACATCTACTTCAATAGTAGGATTGCCGCGTGAATCAAAAATCTGACGGGCCACAATATCTTCAATATAGCTCATTATAAAAAGGGGTTTGGATTGTTGTTAAATTTTTTATGTAAAGTCTCTTATGAGAATGCAAAAATTATGCTTTTTTATTCAAATGCCAAGCAACTATAAAATAAAAAAGGCATCCACCTATTTGATGAATGCCTCTTTTCCTAGTATAATGGGAATTATGAGATAACTTCTACATTAACTGCGTTTAGACCTTTTTGGCCTTGTTCTACTTTGAACCTTACTTTGTCGTTTTCACGAATCTCATCTATAAGACCAGATGAATGTACAAAGATGTCGTTTCTGTCATCGTTTTGAGAAATGAAACCGAAACCTTTTGTTGCATTGAAAAATTTTACTACTCCTTCTTTCATTATTATTGTTATTAATTGGCGTGCAAGGTACACATAATTATTAACAACACCATTAAAATAAAAATTTATTCTGATAACTATAAAAAAAATGGGTTCGATATTTATTGGTGTTTGCAACCGAGTTAAGCTTCATGGTTATCTCATACAAAATTCTTTAATACAATTCTCTATTCTGGCTTTTTACAATAATATATTAGACATGAATTATTGCTAAATTATTATTCTGTATTTTTGTGTCACGAACTGATTATTATATTTTAGTTGCAAATGGAATCTGTTGCACTTGCATTGCCCGTACTTTTAGCCATTATGGCATTAGAATTTTACTTCTCTAAAAAGAGGGGAAAAAAGTATTTCAGCTTTCCTGATACCATCAGCAATCTTTCTATTGGCATTATCGACAGGTTGTGTAGCCTGCTTTTTGCCGGGTTTTTCTATTTTGTGTATCAATATTTGCAAACCCATTTTGCTATTTTAGTCATTAAGCCAACAGCATTGAACTGGCTTATCATGTTTATGTTGGTAGATTTTCTGTGGTATTGGTACCACAGAGCTAGCCATGAGGTAAATATTTTCTGGGCACAGCACGTTGTGCACCACTCTAGCAAGGAGTTTAATTATATAGTGGGGGCTAGGGTTACTATCTTGCAATCATTTGTGAGGCTTTTGTTTTGGTGTATTTTACCAGTTATTGGTTTCACAGCACCTATGATTGTATTGATGTTGCTCATTCATGCGGTTTACCAGTTTTTCACGCATACCCAAATGGTGGGAAAACTTGGGTTTCTTGAATATTTTTTGGTGACGCCTTCGCATCACAGAGTGCA
>CAZMFZ010000079.1:0-9670 GCA_964565665.1 uncultured Bifidobacteriaceae bacterium
AAAATTATACTATTAGAATACTTAATATAAATATAAATAGAAGGCAAAAAGAACACCAAATATACAATAGGCACTTGCCTTGGGGGATAAAGAGGAGTTACTATAAACCCGAAAGTAAAACAGACAAGAAGTAAAGCACTTACAGAAATGACTAATTTGTTTTTGCAGAATAAAATATATATAAGAAATATGGCAGCTGCACAAGAGCCCGTTATGGCCTCACAAAACATCCCCCACCATTGAATACCTGAAGAAAAAAAGATAAGTAATGAGCCAAAGATGGATAATAAGTAATTATTAGCTAACAACAATTTGAAGAACAGAAAAAGAACAATTATGCATCCTAAACTTCGAAACATCCATAAAAATGAAAATGCTCTCTCAACATCAAGAAATAAAAATCCAAATTGAGCGGGACGAAAAAAAGTCATAAGGTCAACAACTGGCATTCCATGTATGACAACAGAATTCTTTGGTCCAATGCTAGGATTACTTAAAGGATATCCAATCTCTGATTGTGATAGTACATGAGGTACTTCCACCAACCACTCATCAGATCTTATTGTGTGAGGCTTTCCCCATATAACCGCCTTTTTCATCTTTGAAGTCTCCCCAAATATCTGATACCACAACGGACTATGAGAAAAATGAAACTTACCTGCAACTCCGATAACGAATAAAAAAACACATATCCCAACAAATACCTTAGTGGGGATATCCCATCTAATTAATTCGAACCCCTTTTCTTCTACGGGTTTTGGTTGTGATATATCCTTTTTGTTAGCTTCTTTTTTTGCCACTTTGATTATTATTTCTTAAAATACAATTCCGTTCTTTCCTGCTCCGTACTTCCTTCTATGGTTTCAAACTTATGATTAAATGCTGGCATAAAGTTTAGTTCGGCAATATTATTTACAGGATTGTCATAAACTGGATAACCTTCACGTACGAAAGGTGTTTGCTTCATGTATCCTTGAAATTCCTCAACAGAATTTCCCCAAGGTTTTCTATATGCTAGTACATCTGGTGTTTGTTTTTTGTCTTCCTCTAAATTATTGCCTATAAATCCTACCACCACCTTGCAGCCTAAATAATACATATATGAAGTCTCTTCATAATTGGCAGCTATCACCAAAGTGTCAGTCTTGGTGTACTTTGATTTGATGGCAGGTATGGTGTAATCCAAAGGTCCTTTGTACTTATTCATTAGTTCTGTGATATGCCCGGCTAAATATTTAGAGTTGCTAAAGATATTTACTCCTAAGAGTACAATGACAATCAACGACACTGAAATGGTTTTGAAATTAAAAACAAAGCTACCGTTTCCCCCAGATAAAATAATGGCCAAAGCATCGAACGCGATGGAGAATACAATGATTGGTTGAAGAAGGATGATATAACGTGTATAAATGAAATTGGGGACTCTCGCAATCAGGTATAAATAGGCAATAAAAATGAGTGCAGAGAAAACAGAGACTAACATGTAGTTGCTATTATGCTTTGAAACCGATTTGAAATTGATTAAAAAGAAAACTTTGAGTATTACTGCTAACCATAAAAGCTCAAAATTTCTAAAGTATTTCAATACCGTACCTACATTTTCCCAATACATTTTCTTTCCGTAACCATTGAATGTTGCAATAGCTTCTGATATTTCAAAGGTTTTGAAATAATCAAGGAAAGGGTAAATACAAATCAAAGAGAGTAAAGCTGCAGAGAAAATAGGTTCTATTTTCTTCATGACGGCCAATAAATCTTTGCTCACTGCCAATTGTTTGATAGCAAATGCAGCTTCTGCCACTGCTATAATAGCCAAACCAATAAAGAAGACGGGGGCAAACGTCATAAACAGCAACCAAAGCAATACAAAAAGACTGATTCTTAGTAAAACAGGATTTATACCGCTTGCAAATCGGTGTTTAATATAAATACCTGTGATAAGGGAGAATAAAAAGATAGATAATGAATAATACCTCGCCTCTCGCATCAATAAAACCAACGAAACTGAAAATAAGCTTAAGAAAAAGAAAGTGATGGCAAATAAAAGTTTGTGTTCTGTCTTGGGAAATAGAGATGACGTGAAGTAAACAAAAAGCATAATTCCTATCAAACCAATGAATGCAAATGTAAATCTGATAATACCAGTTTTTACATAGATATCATCAAAACTTTCAGCCAATTTCACCCCCATGGTAGCAAAGTAATAATGTCCCCAACTAGTACCTCCGACATAAGCATCGGTGGCTTCGTCTATTCCTAATTTTGGATTGGAATGACGAAGATCATAAAACACATTTTTGCCGTCATGCACTTTTGGGTAACCAAATTCGAGCACTCTTTGCGCACCAACTACAGTCATGCTTTCATCTGCCCAAAAAAGTGGATATTGAATGTTTTTAAATACAGAAACACAGAAAAGGGTAAAAACAAATCCTAAAACAATCCACAAATAGTTAATATTCAATTGAATTGGCTTTGACTTATTGGGTTTTTCAGTAAGTGAAGGCGAATGTTTCAAATCTTGTGCTTTCTTGTTTGACTTTGCCATTTTAAACTGCTACTGGAAATAATGCTTTTTCTATCAATTGAATAAAAGTATGAATAATCTTTATATGAATTTCTTGAATGCGATCTGCATACCCGAAATGTGACACTATAATTTCAATATCAGCCAACCCTTTTAATTTGCCACCATCTTTACCGGTTAAGATGATTGTTTTGATGTTTTTCTTCTTAGCTGCTTCTACAGCCAAAATTATATTTTTGCTATTTCCACTGGTGCTAATACCTAAAAACACATCACCCTCCTGCCCTACTCCTTCTAAAAATCTTGAAAAAACAAAGTCAAAACCATAATCATTTCCGACACAACTCATGTGTGAAGGATCTGAAATAGAAATAGCACCTATTGAAGGTCTATCATTTCTAAATCTACCAGAAAGCTCTTCTGCAAAATGCATGGCATCGCACATAGAGCCTCCATTACCTGCACTGATAATCTTTTTTCCTGATTTGATGGCTTCTATCATCATATCAGCTCCTTTTTGAATGGTATTGAAGTTTTCTTCCGTTGAGAAATTCTTCAAAACCTCAGCTGCTTCAATAAAATTGTGATCTATCAAGCTCATTATTATTCTTTTTTTATCCGTTGCCTAAAGCCAATGGCAATTCACATAATTACTGTTAAACACAAAGGCCATTAATAAACTCGCCAGTCAATATCAACTTCCTTATTCTTTTCTCTTGTAAACCACTAAATGTTCTGCTTGGGGTCTGTAATAGCCAGATTCTGCGCCCCATTTATAAATCGTTTGGTTTTGACCCACAATATCTGCAATGCCATCTACCACATAATTCTCTTGTGCATATTTACTAAACCAATCGAATATCAACTTTGGCGAATCGGGACGCATAAGCCAAGATGTCCCAATGTTACAAAACACAATGAATTTGGGTTTCGATTGCTCTATTTCAGCTATCATCTCCTGCTGCATTTGCTTATTGTAGTCGTGAATCTCCATAAGGCCATACGTATATATGTATCCTGTGCCTGAGTTTCTATCTGCGTAAAGGAATATCTGTGGTTCTGAGCCTAATATAGCAATCTTATCATCTTTTGATGAATTTTGCTTGATGTAACTAGCCACCTCCAATGATTCGACAAACGGATTGGTGCCATAAATCATTCTAGAAAGCAATAGTGGCTTTGCTTTGAAGTAGTAAATTTTGTTCTTAGACCAAGCCAAAGCAGAAGACAACACCAAAACAGTAATTGTCAAGACTACACCCAAATTAATTTTCATATTTTCTTTCAAATAACCTGCAATAGCAGAAATACCTAAGCCTACAATCAACCCCACTGCTGGTAAAAAAGGGATGAAATAATGTTGTCGGAAATAAAAGCCAGGACATACTGTGAGAAAGGTAAAAACTGCAAATGCCGTGGCCATAGATTTCTGAATTACCGACAATTTGGAAAACCAAACAGTTGGAACTGAAAGAAAGAATAGTATCCATAAGATGGTAAACTCCTCCCACATAGGCTTGAAACTCATACCGAATAGCATTTTGCCTTGTTCCCAATCTACACCGCTGGCGTATTTAGAGGCGTATTCAAATGTCCAAAACCAAAATTTATCAAATACTCCTGTTAAAAACAAAATCAAAACGGTAAGGAGGTAAGGGATGAAAACACCGATGGCATACAATGTCTCGTCAATTAAAAAAGATTTGATTTTTATATCTTTGGCAAGCAAGTGCTGCATAATAATGAAAAGCCCACCCATGATGATAAGGAATGCGGCTTGCTGTTTCATCAGAAATGAAAAACCAAACATAATTCCCACCAAAAAGAGTTGATACAGTTTTTTATCGGTTTGGTGTCTGGCATAGAAGTACACGCCCAAGGAAACGAAAAAAGATACAAAGTGTGTGGCATGTGCAGCGAAACCCAAAAAAGCTGGGCTAATAGACATTATAGCGTAAATAGACCCCGAAGCCAAACCTGCCAACGGATTAAATAATTTTTTAAAACCTAAAAATAGCATAAAAGCAGTAGCAAGATTAACGAACATTAAGCCCAAATGGATGCCTGAAATTGTTTTTCCAAAAACAAGCATAAGCACTGCATACATAAAATGTGTTCCTGGCAGTTTCATATTGTAAGCCTCGCCATAAGGCGCAATTCCTTGCAAAATCAACTTGCCCATGTAGGCATATTCGCCCTCATCGCGCTCAAGCGGTAGGGAAAGCAATCGTATTCTGATCATCGCCACCACGGCCATTACCACTGCTAAAACGATAAAATGAATATCGAAAAAGGAAGATTTAGCATTGGCTTTGGCTGCGGGTTTTTCTTTAGGGGTCAGTTTATTCTGTTGGGCCATTAACGCTTTAGTAAAAGTGCGTAAATATATACAAAATACATTTTCATGACCAAATAAGACAAATAATAAAGATGGAATTTATATCAATGTCATTAACTTAAGATATTCCCTCTCCATTCATTGCCGTTGATTTAAACCAACGGCAATGAATGGAGGCGTACCCAATGAATTAATCCTTAAGTTAATGACGTTAGTATTTATATCAAAAAAATGGCTTGTAATTTTGAGTTTTACTAAGAAAAGCCTTATTAAATACTTGGTAGCTTTCAATTAAACAAAAAAATGTCCTTCTTCTATGGTTGATTGAAACCGAATATCCTCGTTTCGTTTTATAGATTTATCAATACCTTGTGTTTGTTTCGCTTTTCTATTCACAAAGAAGTTGGCTACTACGCCTGCTACAGATCCGGCTACTGCCGATGTTATTAATTTTTTGGTGAAGCTCATAGTAATTTCACAATTTAAGTGCAACGATATTACTTACCCTTTAATAGCCTAATCTATTGTAAGGTAACTGATTAACACCATAGAAACGCAAATTGTTCACTGTTAGTATCAGTGTTTTTCAAGATTTGAATTAGTACAAGGAAACAAAGTAGATAAGATCAGTGGTTTAATTCAAATCACTTATGCCTTTGCTTTAGCACTCCCACTACATCGGTGAGGCTAAAGTTCTTGGCTTCGAGTAGTACTAGGTAATGAAATAGTAAATCGGCTGCCTCGCCAAGAAACAACTCTTTGTTATCGTCTTTAGCCTCGATTACAATTTCTACAGCTTCTTCACCTACTTTTTGTGCTATCTTGTTGATGCCTTTCTTGAATAGTGAGCTGGTATAAGACTCGTCAGTAGGCTCTAGCTTGCGTTTTTTGATGGTGGCAGTCAATTGCTCAATAAATGCGAGGTTGCTGATGGCAGTATTCTCAGAAGTTTTGGTGTTTTCTTCAAACCAGCAAGTATCGGCTCCGGTATGGCATACAGGTCCGGTTGGTTGGGCTTTAATAAGTATAGAATCGTTGTCGCAATCGGAAAGTATTGATTTGACCAGTAGAAAATGCCCACTAGTTTCGCCTTTTGTCCAAAGTCGGTTTTTTATGCGGCTAAAAAATGTAACCTTGCCCAATAGTTTGGTTTGCGTTAAAGCCTCTTCATTCATAAAACCAAGCATCAATACTTTATTAGTTTGTTCATCTTGCACCACTACTGGCACTAAGCCATTACCTTTTTCAAAATCTACTTCCATCTATTCAAAATTATCGTGCAAAGTTGTGATTTATTGCCATTTATAAAAAAGGAACTTATGAATAATAAAATACTTCATTAATTGGTACTAAATTATTTATGAAGAAAATGAACTCTTATAAAATATCAGACAATGTGGGAAATGATTTATGGAAACTATCGAATATAAATTTCTAAGGATAAACGAAGCCTTTAAAGCTCCATTACTTCACATTCTACTGCCATAGAAGGAGCAACATTATCAGAAAGTGAAACCTCTATATTTTTAGAAAATAGCTTACGGATACTTGGCAAAACTATGATAGAGCTTGACATGGTGAGAGACCACTACCAAACACTTTTATATCTGCAAGAGCAAGCAATAAAAAAAACGCCTTTTTCTTTGTCGTTGATACAGGAAACGAATAGGAAGTTGATGAAAAACACAGGCTCAAAAATAAACACGGCACTGGTTACGGTAGATACTTCAAATGGTGAAATTCGAAACTTTGCTGTTTTGTCAGGATCAGGTGGTGATTATATGAATCATCAAAAAATACACCGTTCGCTCGATGCTCTTATTAAAGAAACCAATGATTTGCTCAAACATGCTGACAATCCATTAAAAGCACACAATCTTGCCTACGACTTTCATTATAATTTGGTGAGTATTCATCCTTTTGGCGATGGAAACGGCAGAGTTGCAAGATTAATGATGAACTACTTACAATGGTATAGAAATGAACCTGCTACTATTATTAATTACATAAATAAAAATGAGTACATAGATGCACTTATGCAAACAAGGGAAAGTCAAAAGATGCATATATTTCGCACATTTATGCAAGGCCAACATATTGAATATTTAGAAAAAGAGATTGAGAAATTTAATAGACAAGCTAACAGCGTAAATATCAACCCAAAGCAAAGCAATGATTTTGGATTGAGCATGTTTTTGATTTGGTATATCATAGCTTAAAATATGGCACTTTCAATTTCATAATAAGGCAGAAACTAAAAATTGATTATTATATCACCTTTAAACGGAAAGTCCTCATTAAATCTCATTAAAACTTTATCAAGAATTAGCAGTTATTTGCCTTGCAGATGAATGCTAAAGCCAAAACCTTATATACACAGTGGTTTGCAAGCCGCCATTGGAAGCCTTTTCCATTTCAGCTTGATTTATTAGATAAATACCTGCAGGGCTATTCTGGTTTGCTCAATGCACCTACTGGTAGTGGAAAAACCTACGCGATATGGCTGCCTATAATGATAGAATGGACACTTTCTGGCAAGCAAGTAACCAAAGACACTGGCCTACAAGTACTTTATATTACGCCTATTCGAGCATTAGTTAATGACATTAAGCTTGCCATGCTCACCGCTTCTGATGAGATGAACACTGGCTGGAATATTGCGGCACGTACTGGGGATACCGACCCTTCCGAAAGGCAAAAACAGAGGAAAAACATTCCCCAATGCCTAATTACCACCCCCGAAAGTATTCACTTGATGCTGGCACAGAAAAGCTATGCCGATTTCTTTAAAAATCTGAAAGTGATAGTGGTAGATGAATGGCATGAACTGATTGGCAACAAACGGGGTGTGCAAGTAGAGCTTGGTATGTCGAGATTAAAAACAATATGTCCCAATTTAAAAATATGGGGTATTTCTGCCACTATTGGCAACCTTGATCAAGCCAAAGAAGTATTGCTGGGCTTGCCTCTACCCGCAAAGCAAATTACTATTATTGCTGATATTAAGAAAAATATCAAGGTGGTTTCCATTATTCCGGATGAAATAGAAAAATATCCTTGGGGTGGCCATTTGGGGGTGAAGCTATTGCACAAAGTGATTCCCGTAATTGACAATGCAAGCACTACCTTACTATTTACCAACACTAGAGCTCAAGCGGAAATATGGTACCAGGCTATCATAGAAGCAAAACCCAATTGGGCAGGTCTGATTGCTTTGCATCATGGTTCGTTGAGCCGTGAAACGCGTGAGTGGGTGGAAGAACACCTACATTCTGGCACATTGAAGTGTGTAGTATGTACCTCAAGTTTAGATTTGGGTGTAGATTTCAGACCCGTAGAAAATGTAATTCAGGTTGGTGGTCCGAAAGGTGTAGCCCGATTTCTACAAAGGGCAGGCAGAAGTGGACATCAGCCGGGAGCACTGAGTACTATATACTTTGTACCAGGGCATTCATTGGAATTGATAGAAGCTGCTGCATTGCGAGAGGCAGTGAATGAAATGAAGATGGAATCGCGAGTACCTGTGGTGCGGGCTTTTGATGTGTTGGCTCAATATCTTGTTACCCTTGCTATTTCTGATGGGTTTCGTGCAGCTCAAGCATTTCAAGAAGTAAAATCTACGTTTGCGTACGAGAGTATTGACATAGGTGAATTTAATAAAGTGCTTTTGTTTATTACCTCAGGTGGGGCATCGCTGAGTAGCTATTCGGAATATTCGAAGGTGATAATTGAAGATGGGATTTACAAAGTAAACAATAAGCGCATCGCCATGATGCACAGGCTCTCAATGGGTACCATAGTATCGGAGCCATCGGTAACAATCAAATACCTGACAGGAAGCTACATTGGTACAGTTGAAGAATACTTTGTTTCACGCCTAAAAATGGGTGAGGTATTTACGTTTGCAGGTAAAAATCTTGAAGTAATTTCAATGCACAATATGGATTTGCTTGTACGCAAATCGAAAAAGAAGTCTACCAACATTCCATCGTGGAATGGGGGCAGAATGCCACTCTCCTCCCAACTATCGAAGCTCATTCGGCACAAACTCACACAGGAAATAAACGGTGAATCGACAGATGCTGAACTCATTACCATAAGGCCGCTACTGGAAAAGCAAAGAGAAGTATCAATTATTCCCAGTGAAAATGAATTGCTGTTAGAGTATTTTGAAGATAAAGATGGCTACCACTTATTTGGGTACACTTTTGAAGGCAGGTTTGTGAATGAGGGTATTGGAGCTTTACTTTCGTACCGCATTTCTAAAGAAATCAAACCAATGAGCTTTACGATTGCTATGACAGACTATGGCTTTGAGTTGCTTTGCGACCAACCCATTCCCTTAGAGGAAGCCCTTGAATTGGATATTTTCAGTACTGATAATTTGATAATTGATATTTTGGCGGGCTTAAATGCAACAGAAATGGCTAGAAGAAAATTTAGAGATATAGCCCATATCGCAGGGCTTATATTCTCAGGCTACCCAGGCAAACAAGTTAAGAATAGACATTTGCAAGCATCTGCCAGAAATTTCTTTGATGTGTTTCGCGATTATGAACCCGACAATCTACTTTTCAAGCAAGCCTATGAGGAAGTGCTGTTCGATCAATTGGAAGAGATGCGTATGAGAGAGGCATTGAACAGAATTAACAATCAGAAAATAAGAATTGTTTATCTAAGCAAGCCATCGCCTTTTTGCTTCCCAATTATGGTAGAAAGATTAAATACCTCAAAGTCTAGCATGGAAAAGCTGGAAGATAGAGTTGAGAGAATGTTGAAAGGGTATAAGTTGTAAGGTAGAGGTT
>CAZMFZ010000079.1:9770-17663 GCA_964565665.1 uncultured Bifidobacteriaceae bacterium
TTGCTAGTATTCATAGCCATTGGCTTTAGCCAATGGAATATTAGAAAAATAAATTCATTTATTAGCCACAGTATATCTGCGCAGAAAGTATTCTATGGCAAACGTACTCAATTGACTGCTTTGACTATCAAAGAAATAGTCGCAACCATGAGTAGCATGTGGCAACGATAACAAATAATGAGGTATTTTCTTCTCTTTCAGTTTTTCAATTAATCGTAAATTGTGTTCGTAGGCCACCATTTCATCGCTTTCGCCATGTATCATCAATATGGGAGGTGCATTTTTATTTACCTGATGTGCAGGAGATGCGGCAAAGAAATTTGCAGTAGCTTCCTGCAATGTGCCACCCAAATAGTTGGCTAACACTTTTCGTGAATCAAGTATTAGTGGATTTCCCGGCACTGAATAGCCCCACACCATATCGTGTGGCGTATAGAAGGTTATCAATCCTCTTATTTGCTTCTTCCCCAAATGAAATGCAGTTACATCAGCTATTTGTCCACCTGCCGACCTGCCTAACAGAAATATATTACGAACGTCAACATGATATTTTGAAGCGTTGGCTTTCAAGTATGCTATAGCAGCAACTATGTCTTCTTCCTGAGCTGGAAAAATATTGTCGGGTGCTAATCTGTAGTTTACATCTGCCACCACATAGCCGATAGAGGCAAAATATGTATCGAAATCAACAAACATAGTATTATCGCCCGATGACCAAGCCCCACCGTGCACCGATACTATACAAGGTTTTAGTTTGGGAGAATGATTGGCATACAAATCTAAATCTAACTCTTTATCATTGACACGACTATATATTATATTCTTAGGTTTAATGTCTGATTTAGTGGTAAAGCCTACTAATTGCCAAAAACTTAACGGTATATGTGGAGGTTCATCTACTACTCCGTAAGCAAATATCAAATGATTTTTAAGGTTGAATGATACAATATAAGAACTTAATAGTGGTAATACATATATAATAGCCGATATAAATGCCAGCACAGATGCCCATCTTCTTGTATAAAAAACAGAAACTATCATTAGCAATAGCATGGGGATTACCATAAAATATCCCAATTCGGTAACGCCTATTTTAAATCGCCAAAGTATATTTAGCGGGGCTGGCAATACTATTAATAGACAAGGCATAGAAGCTATTATAATTAAAAAGGTGAGCAGGTTCTTCATGGATTGTACTTAAAATGCTATTTTTTGCATAAAGCTATAAAACATTTGCAATGTGGAATTACAGATTAAAAAAACATATAGTTTTGGTTAAATAATGCCAATAAAATTGTCCTAATAATGAAAAAAAAATATGTCTGTGCCACCATTTTATTCTTAATAAGTACTTGTGCTAATACTCAGCCTTTGCCTGCGGCATATACTCCCTCCACTTATTTGCCTTTATTAGTAAATAAAAAAGTAGGCTTGGTAGTAAACCAAACTTCGATGGTTGGCTCTACCCATTTGCTTGATACTTTAATTGCCTGTTCTATTGATGTAAAGAGAATATTCGGGCCTGAGCATGGATTTCGAGGCAAAGCCGATGCAGGTGAAAAAATAAACAATGAAATAGATGTAAAAACTGGAATATCAGTGGTATCGCTTTATGGCAATAATAAAAAGCCATTTCCTGAGCAATTGGCAGATATAGAAGTGGTAGTGTTTGATATTCAAGATGTTGGAGTTCGGTTTTACACCTATATAAGTACGTTGCATTATGTGATGGAAGCCTGTGCTGAAAATAAAAAACAGTTGGTGGTGCTTGATAGGCCAAACCCCAATGGCATGTACATCGATGGCCCAGTACTAGATACTGCTTTTTATTCTTTTGTGGGTATGCACCCTATTCCTATAGTGCACGGGCTTACTATTGGCGAACTAGCACTAATGATAAATGGAGAAAAATGGCTAAAAAATGATCAAGTATGCGATTTGAAAATTGTGAAATGCAAAAATTATTATCACAGAGAAAAATATAGCGTACCAGTAAAGCCATCGCCCAACTTGCCCAACGATTTATCAATTGCCTTGTATCCATCTTTGTGTTTGTTTGAAGGTACAAACGTGAGTGTAGCACGCGGCACATATTTCCCTTTTCAAGCCATAGGCTTTCCCGATAGCAGCTATTTAGGATTTTACTTTACACCGCAAAGTATTGAAGGCATGGCAAAAGAGCCTATTCACTTAGGCAAAAAATGCTTTGGTATTGATTTGAGAAACACAAAACCTGATTACAAGTTTACACTGAGTTATCTCATAGATTTTTTTAAAAAGTCGAAAAATATAGATAAATATTTCAATAGTTTTTTCAATAAATTGGCAGGAAATTCTCAATTGATGCAGCAAATAAAAGCCGGGATGAGTGAAGAAGGAATAAGAAAAAGTTGGCAACCTGAATTAGAAAAATACAAATCTTTACGCAAAAAATACCTGCTTTACGATTGAGCAAATTATACAATTTTTGCACTATTCTTTCGAATACTTCACTTCAATTTACTGACAATCAACAAAATATATACATAAAGTTTGATTTTTTAAAATATGTTATCTATTTTAGTGTCTCAAAACTAATAATTTAACAAAAACAACAAATTTCAACAATAAATATAAACACCTATCATGAGAACAATTATACAATTTCTACGCTCAGAATCATTCATTTTCATAGCTGTGCTATGTGTGCTTATTGGTCAGATTTTGCATACCGCTTACCTATTTGAAACCCTTAGAATAGCAGATCTTTCATTCTCTATTGGAGCCTACGACTTTAAAGTACTCAACTGGCTTCATGGTGTAATATGTGCCGCTGCCATAGAAGCTGCCATGCTAATGTTTCTTATCAATGGCAAAAAAAGTGCCTCAAAAATATATGCATTGGCTTCTTTTGCGGTGAATATTTTGTATTATCAAGCATGGGAAAATAGCATTCCTCAAATGGTAGCTTCCACTCTAGTGAGTGCCATGCTTTCAGGCTCTATTTGGTTCTTCTCCGATCTATTTGCTGATAAAATTATGGCAATGGATGAAGCTGAGGCAGATTTGAAAGACAATATGCTTTCAATGTCTGATTTGGATGTAAGAGAAGTTCGTACTGCAATGCACAGATAATCTTCCTCTGAAAAACGATTTATCTTTGTTTCAAAAAAAAGTCAGGTTCAATACCTGACTTTTTTTTATTTTATTAAAGCAATGAATTTCCCAATCTGTAAAGTATTTATATTTTAAATATTCAAGCAACCAGATATACCTCTTGCATCAATCGCTTGTGTTTCAACGTTACATTACAAATCGTCAATTTTATTGCTGTTTATTTTTTATTTACTTAAATATTTTACCTTATAAGCTTAAACTAAACCATCAATTCCAATATATTCATATATTTATCGAAAATAGGCATTAATATGAGGCTTTCGTCCAGATTTAATACAATTCGCTTCAAACTCTCTTTAGTGGTAGGTATTTTAACATTTATTTACTCAAGTATATTGGTGAGTTACTTTAATTATAAATACAAAAGCACTTTGGTAAACGATGCCATTGAAAAATCTAATGTATGGGCTAATAATTATGCAGGTGAAATAAAATCAGAAATTGAATCGGCTTTAGATATAAGCCGCACTACTGCTCAAATGTTTGCCTCGAAAGTAAATCCAGATTATCCCTTAAATCTCACTAGAAAAGATGCAAATCAAATTCTAAGAAATATAGTAGATAAGAATAATTTTCTTTTGGGAATATATACCGCTTGGGAACCAAATAAATTTGACGGCAAAGATGCCGATTATGAAGGCTTACCAAATAATCACCCCAATGGACACTTTGTGCCTTATTGGTTTAGGGATACAGAATCGGGCAAATTGGCTTTCGAACCTTTAAAATATTATTTGGTGGAAGGCAAAGGCGATTATTATTTGAAACCCAGAATTACAAAAAAAGAAACCGTAGTAGACCCTATTAATTATAAAATAGGAGAACGAGAAGTACTGTTAATGACATTGGTAGTACCGATTCTCACACCAAATCAAGAATTTGTTGGTATAGTAGGCACAGACATTAGCTCGGAATCTCTGCAAAAATTGATAAATAATTCCACAGTGTTCGATGGCTTTGGCGAGCTATCAATCATATCTAACAATGGAACGATAGTGGCCGTATCTAAAAAAGAGACCTTGATAGGTAAAAATATAGAAACAGTATTCCCTGAAATGAGTGCTAAAATTAAAGGAATAAAAGGCACGGAGTCAAATATAGAAAATGATACTTTGCGTACCTACGTACCCATTCACTTTGGAGCTGCCGAAACACCTTGGTATGTTATCATTAAAGTACCACTTTCATATCTCACTTCGGGGCTTACCATCGAACTAATAAAGCTCACTCTCTTTGGGCTATTGTTTTTGGGATTATTGATATTCATTACCAGCTATTACATAATGAAATTTCTAAAACCCATTAGGAAAATAACCCGTGTTGCACAAAAAGTGGCTACAGGCGACTTGAATGTATGGGATGTAGACTCTACTAGTGTGGAAATTGAGCAATTAAACAATGCTTTCAGATCGGTAATTGATTCTCAAAAGAGTATTACAGAGGTAACAGAGGCCATAGCCGCAGGCATTTATAGCAAAAGAGCCGTAGTGAAAAGTGAATTTGACACATTGGCAAGCTCCGTAAATTTGATGATTGACAATTTAAAAACCGCAACTGAGGACGATGGCAAACGAAAATGGTCAAACGAAGGCTACGCCCAATTTGCCGAATTGCTTCGTAGCGACAACGACCTAAAAAAGCTTGCTCAAAAAGCCCTCAATTATTTGATTAAATGCCTCAATGCCAATCAAGGCGGCTTGTTTATTGCCAATGGGGAAGCTCCAGATATTCAACTACATCTTTCAGCTGCTTACGCTTATGATAGGGTGAAGTTTATGAATAAAACAGTAGAAATTGGAGAAGGCATAGTAGGACAAACCTATTTGGAACGTGAAACTATTTACCTCACCGATATTCCTCAAAATTATATGCTCATCACTTCTGGATTGGGCGATGCTTACCCAAGTTGTTTAATAGTAGTGCCTCTTATTAACAATGAGAAAGTTGAAGCCGTGCTCGAAATGGCATTATTTATTGAATTAGAACCTTACAAAATTGAGTTTTTAGAGAAATGTGCCATAAGCTTGGCTTCAGTAATTGCCAATACACGCATCAATGAATTGACTAATAAATTATTAGCTGAGGCGCAAGAACAAGCAGAACTGATGAAAATGCAAGAAGAAGAAATGAGGCAAAATATGGAGGAATTGGCTGCCACACAAGAAGAATTGAAAAGACGAGAAAACGACTATATAGCCAGAATACAGGAATTAGAACAAAATATATAAAATCTTTTAGAATAGATGGGAAAACAATAACAAACCAGATAAAATTATGTTTTTACCTATATTAATACAGACTAAATACTACAACAATAGATATGAAGACTAAAGAATATTTCCAATTAGGTGAAGTTTTTGGCTATTTTTTCAGAAAACCAGACCCTAATCGCCCTGCTAATTTCAGTTTGAAAACCATGCACTTTATCAATAAACTGTCGATGGCTATATTTCTAGTTTGTATGATAGTGATAGCTGTGAGGCTAATAAAGCGGCTGTAGTGTTTTTAATTTTTTACTTTTTACTCGTTTCTCTCGACTCGTATTTTTCATTTGATAAATTTGTAATGGATGAAATAGTTTCATTATGCAACCATTCTATTTTTTTCGAATAAACCGCAATTAATCACGAATATTGCAGGAGTTAAACTCTCAAAAACAACACATTGAATACACTGCTCATTATTGTTTGCTCAATTATTTCAGGTGCAGGATTTACTTTTTTATTGTATAGCAAAAAATCGCCTTGGAGCGAGCAAACTAATATTTTCATTGCAATTTTCAGATTTTTGTCTGTTGCACTATTGGTTTATATGATAATTAGTCCGTTTGTAAAATCTAACCAAACCATCACTGAAAAATCAAAACTCGTAATCGCTATCGACAATTCTACCTCCGTTGCCAATGGCTTGGAAAAAAATCTTGAATTGGTAAAAACAAAATTAGAAACCCTTCAAAATAAACTAGGCAATAAATTCGATATTAAAATTTTCAATCTTGATGGCTCATTTACCAAGAAAATAGAAGATCTTGATTTTACCAAAAAGGAAACCGACATTTCAAATATGCTCAGTTTGGTGAATAATAGCTTGGAGGCAAGCGATGTAAAAGGCATGATTTTGCTTACCGATGGCATTGTGAATAAAGGAACCTCACCTTTATTTTCCAATTTTAGCTATCCAATTTTCACTTTAGGCATTGGCGACACCACCAAACCTAAAGATGTGATTTTGATAAATTGCCTTTACAATAATATAGTGGGTATAAACAATCGCTTCCCAATAAGTGTAGAAATAAAAAGCTATGGATACAAAGGCAAAAGCTTGAATGTTTCCATATTTTCAGGAAAAATTAAGCTTCAAAGCAAAATTCTTCTCATAACTGACAATGAATTTTCTGGAGTAGTATCATTTGAAAATAGTGAGAAAGAACCAGGAATTAAGCATTATACAATTGTAGCCCAGCCAATTGCAGGGGAATTCACAGAAAAGAACAATCAAAAAGAGATTTACTTTGAAGTAATAGAAGTTCGACAAAGAATTGCTGTACTTTCTCCGTTTCCGCATCCAGATATCAAAGCGTTGGTAGCCTCTTTAAATGGAAATGAAAATATAGAGGTACAAACCTTTATTATGGGAATTGATGAATTTCCCACCGATAAATTCGACTTAGTAATAGCCTACCAATTGCCTGCCATTTCCGAAGGATACAATAAATATTTAGATGGTTATATTAAAAATAACACGCCAATTCTATTTGTTATTGGTGGAGCCACTAGTATATCTGATTTGAATGTATTACTGCCAAATCTTAAAATATTGGCGCAGCAAGGACAGTTTGACAAAGTAACTGGCACTTTAAATCCTGCCTTTTCAAGACTTAATTTCAATGCAGGTCTTACCCAATTTTTAGATAAATCACCTCCATTGATTGTTCCTTTTGGCGAATACAATTTGGGAGCAGGTTGGGACGTAATACTTAATCAAAAAGTAGGAACTATACCCACCCAGAAGCCGCTGTTTGCTATTTATTCAGGGGAAGGCAGAAGTTATGGTTTAGTATTTGGCGAAGGAATGTGGCAATGGCGGATGAATGAATATGCCGAAAATCAAAATACTATTGTGTTTGATGATATTATAAAAAAAACTACCACTCTGCTGGCTCAAAAAACCGATAAACGCAAATTTAGGTGCAACACTAGCGAAAAAATATATGAAGAAAACACCCCAATAATATTCAAAATTGAAACCTACAATGATATTTACGAACAAGTTTTTGACAAAGAAATAAGGTTGGACATCAAAGATGCAAAAGGAAAAACCTTCAATTACAAGTTTGTAAATTCCCTTACAGTTCCTAATTTCGTGTTGAATGGCCTAATGCCAGGTGGCTACACATTTACTTCTAAAACCACACTTTCAGGCAAAGAGCAGATGATAAAAGGCGAATTCAGCATTCAAAGTATTAGTTTAGAAAATATAACCCAAGTAGCTGATTTTGAACTGCTAAGAAATATTTCAAACCAAACTACTGGGCATTTTTACACACTCTCTCATTTTGATAGCTTGGCAAGTGAAATCGACAAACTAGATGCAAATGAAAAAGTATATAAAGTAGAAAGCGTAACGGAAATTATCACCTTCAAAGTACTACTCTTTATTCTTATTGTAATACTTGGTTTTGAATGGGGAATTAGAAAATTTCTTTCTCAAGTTTAAATCTTTATTAAACAATTACCA
>CAZMFZ010000080.1:0-17490 GCA_964565665.1 uncultured Bifidobacteriaceae bacterium
ACACAAAGCAACTTACCCTATTGGAGCTTAAAGAAGATGTAATTTTTGATAAGAAGAGGTCTCGAATCTACTATGATATTATATCGATTGCAGTTTATATTCCTGCGGCTTTAAATCCGAGAGGCTTCAATCAAGTAATATCTACAGTAAAATATAAGGATTTGGTTGAGATATTTAAGAAGGATAATAGAGCTATCTGGTTTAACAGAGATAATGATTCAGAACATAGAAATTTTTCTGATGCATTTGATTTGAGATTATTTTCTTCTTATATAATTAAGGTTAATAATCCAAATGATGAGTTAATTCAAGATACTTATGGTGGTGATGCTAAAAAAGGAAGATATGGATCAGAGAAAGCAGCACTGGACTTAATGGAATACGAACATAATTTGTGGGAGTTTTAACAATTATTTTATTGATTATAATAAAAAAAGGGAAGTTTACTTCCCTTTTTTATAGATATTTGTGATATAATAGTCAGATTAAAAAAATTAATGAATGTAAACGACTGAAGATAAGCACTTTAAAACATAAAATGCACTTTGGTTCGTGCACACATCTTTCTGCAGACAGGATTTATCCCACCAATGAAACCAGGAAAACAATCTTTGATGCCGTAAATTTTGTAACTATTCAGCTATCAAAAGTACGACATTTATGAGGTTAAATATAATTGTATAATACCAATATAATTAGGGTCTGTTGAAAAACTCAGCAACTGATTTTATTTAGAATTAGACTATTTGGTATCGATAGGCTGTAGCTATATTGATGCCAAATTCGGATCAATTTCTGTTTTACCATATTCAATAGGCAATACAAATCTTACCCCGCCAATTTGACGAGGTTTAGTATAAAAATGAGGGATGCTATCCAAGACTGAGAAGTGTCTTTGAGGCGGGCTTTGATTCTGCCTAAACCGTAAGCATTTTTGCCTTGTCCAAATTTTCCTTCTATTGGGTTTCGCTCTCCCGGCCTTACATATTCTTTTACTGCCCCTAAGCTTGGTCTACCAAGTGGTTTGGCAAGTAGCTTTATATCCAAGAGTTTGAGTCGCTTTCGGTTTTCTCTATTGCAATAGATTTGGTCGGCTAATATTTCGGCTGGGTAGTAACCAAAACTTGATTTGTATTGCTCTACATACTTGAGTAGTCTTGTTACTTCGTTAAAGGCATCCCAAGACAGATCATCTAAAAAGGCGAAGCCATTGGCTAGTGTCACATTTATCTTTGCCCCAAACTCCACTTTGGCATTTGTTTTGCCCCTCACAATGGGACGAACATGCGGTTGGTGAATGCTAACTATGCGGTCTTCTACGCTGTGGGTGTAGGTTTTGTGCATCTGGTGCTGTTGCTCATACAGGGTCTGAATGACCCAAAAGTATCGCATCTGCTTTTTGTCTAAAGGGTGGTTGATCTGCTTCTTGTCATAGGCATCAAGGATTGAATGTATGCTTTTGATATTTCGTTTCAGATAGCTGTGCTGTCTGCCTATCGCTTTACGAATGGCTTTTTTGGTGTTATTCCTGTTTTTGGCTACGTTGAGATATTGCTTTCTTGCACTAACAATCAAAGAATTTGCAGGAGCTTTAATAGAACCTGCATAAAACCGAACCATTTTTTATGCACAACAATAGCGTACATTTTGTTATATTTCATTGCTCAGTTACAATACTTTGACATAAAAAACGTTGGTAATCTGAAAATAAAAAGATAAGAAAAGTATTTTTATAAAAATTTATTACTTTGTTTTATACCTTAATAAAAAGAGAAATTAGTTAATGGTCAAATTTATGAATTTGAATGTATTAAAAATGAAAGCAAAATTATTAACGGTTGTAATGATAGGCTGTCTTATAAGTCTAAGTTCAAGCATATCGCTTGCCGAACAAGGTGAAAAACTAGCCGAAAAGCAGGCTCCAAGCCGATTCTTGAAGCGAAAGGTTGCGATAGCAAGGTTTTCAAATGAAACGCAGTATGCCAAAGGTATATTTTACAACAAAGAAAATGATCCGATTGGAAAACAAGCATTGGATATTCTATCTTCCAAACTGGGGGCATCAAACAAATTCATTTTGCTCGAAAGAAACGATTTTTCAAAAATAGAGCAAGAGATGAAGATTGGGAATGCAAACTTTCAATCTGTAGGGGCCGATTTTATTGTAATTGGCTCTGTAACTGAGTTTGGAAGAAAAAATATCGGAGAATCAAAAGTGTTTTCTCATGCAGTTACACAGATCGTGCAGGCAGCTGTTGTATTAAGATTGGTAGATGTTTCAACAGGTCAAGTGATATATTCTGAAGAAGCAAAAGGCGAGGCGGAAACCAAGTCTAAGACGGTGATGGGGTTGGGTGAAAGCGCTGATTATGACGCAACGCTTAGTGATAAAGCCATATCGGCAGCCATATCAAAATTGGTAGAAAATGTGATCAACAATTGTACAAACAGACCTTGGAAGTCATATTTCTTAAGTTACGACACAGATGCCATCATTATTTCCGGTGGTAAAACACAAGGCATAAAAGAAGGTGATATTTTTACAGTAATTGAAAAAGGCAAAACCGTAAAAAACCCGCAAACAGGGTTGAATATTGAGCTTCCTGGCAAGGCCATTGGAAAATTAAAGGTAGAATCGGTAGGTGGTGAATCTGTAGAAAGTGAGTATTCAATTGTAAGTGTATCAGAAGGAGCTGTTGACAAAGAAAAATTAAGTAATTATTATATCAAACAAGATTAAAACATTTCAAAAATGAAAAAAACAGTTTTTCTGCTAATTCTCTCAATAATTGTAGGTATTGGCTGTACAAAAGTCAAAACATCAACTAGCGGCATAGAAAACAATGGCTATTTGGTATTCTATGGCGATGTGTCAAAATATAAAGACGAAGTAGAAGTTAAAATTGATGGAAAAGATGCTTTTAAGGCAACTGTCAGGAAGGATAAAAAGAAGATCATCAAAGACTTCAAAATAGACAAAGGCCAACATTCCATTTCGGTTTTGTACAAGAATAAGGAAGTGTACAGCCAACAATTATTTATATCTATTCAAGAATTGAAGAAAATCTATCTTCCATAAAACGGTCATTCGCTCTCAAGTGAAGGTTGTTTAGTTATGTAATTTTGAGGTATTTATCCCAACTCTTCCTGTTAATATTCCACTTTAAATCAATTAGATAAGAATGAAGAAAGTTTTATTAACACTTGGCTCGATGGCTTTCTTAAGCTCTTGCGTTACCACAACACCACCATTGTATTCTTGGGCTAACTATGAAACCACCTCTTATGATTTTATCAAAAGGAAGGACGACAAGAGTACTTTGGAACTAATGAAAACCTACGAAAAAATGCTAAAAACCCAAAATGGCAGCAGGCAAGTTCCTCCTCCAGGCATTTGTGCCGATTATGGGTATTTACTAATGCAAAATGGAAAAGCACAGGAGGGAAAAGCCATGTTTGAGAAAGAAATGGCTTTATATCCTGAATCAGCTTTGTTTATTGGTGTCATCTTAAAAACATTTGAAAAATGAAAAACACACAGTTAATAACATTACTAGTTGTGGGAAGCTTAATTTTTGGTTGCACTACTTCAGCTCCAGTTTTAAAATCAGCAGCCTATAGGCAATTGTATGTCGAAAAGCCGTTAACTATCTTATTGATGCCACCCATCAACAGAACCACCAATGTTGATGCTAAAGAATATTTTCATGCAACCTTGGCTACGACCTTGGCCGAAAAAGGTTTCTATGTGTTGCCTACATTTATGTCAATGGATATTTTGAGGAGGGAAAGTGCCTACGATGCAGAATTATTTGTTAGTGCACCGCTCAATAAGTTCGGAAGCGTGTTTGGTGCAGATGTTGTACTTTTTACCATTGTTCACAAGTGGGAGAAATCTGCACTAATGTCTACTGTAAAAATAAACATTGAGTACGTATTGAAATCTGTAAAAACAGATGAAGTATTGTTTCAAAGGAGAGGAAATGTAACCTATGATGTCTCAGTAAATAGCGGCAGTTCAGGGTTGGCTGGTTTAGCAGTTTCCATGATTGCTTCTGCGATTAACACCGCGGCAACCAAATATGTATCTGTTGCAAGAATGGCAAACGAGTATACACTTTCAGATTTACCCTTTGGAAAATACAGTACTACATTTATGCAAGATACTGCCCAAGTGGCAGGCCCTAAGGAATTTAACGTTGTAGTAAAATAAAATTTATCAACGAAAGTTGTAAGTAGTCGTTCGTTAACAACGCTAGAACACACTGGATACCAATATATAATAGTTAAAAAAAGGCTAATAGAGCATCCGAAAATTGCAAGATAATGATTAAATTTTGTTGTTATCATGCAAATATTTCTCATTTATGCTGGGCAAATCTCCTAATCAACTGCTTAAAGGCAGTTATTTCAGTTTTTTTTAACTGATTTTATCGATTTAAAGCATCCTTTGGGTTTTGAGCCAAAAGCTTAATTGCAATGTGCTCCAAGCTGATTTTGTCAACTTTTACCCCATACTGAGTAGAATGCATTTTTAAGATGAGTGTGGATTTGCACAAAGATCAAATTGCAAAATGTGATAAATTTATCGTTTATGCTACCATTCGAGAAAAGAACCTTACTTTCCCTACAGATAAGATACTACGCTGGCGAGCCGCAAATAATTAGAGTAATATCGTTTCGTTTGGTGCAAAACTGGTTCCAGAAGTTATCTAAAGCTGCCAAAAACCCTGATTTTGGTGTTTCAAACCAAGCAATCTCATCCAAAAAATCACCTTTTTTTGTTTGCTTGCCATCGATTTTATTTGCTTTCTAAGTAGAGCAAAGGCTTGAAGCCATGTTTGAGGTAGCGGAACTTTATTGGCAGGATAGCGTTCGGAAAAAGCCATCCAAAAGTTTTCTAATTATTGGCTCATTTCCAACTCATGCAGCCCGCTACAATCAAAAACAATCTGATTTTCAAATACTTGCCTTATTAAGTAGGTCTTTCCAATTCTGCGTCTGCCATACACAGCGGCAAATTCAGAATGGTCTTCTAAAAGCAAATTTTGCAGCATTTTTATTTCGTGCTCTCGCCCTGCAATTTTCATAATTAAGTCTATAGTACGCCAAATGCACTAATTTTTGTGTGTATTTGGCGAACTATGATCATATAATTGGCCAAATGATATGTTATTTTGTTCAATTTGGCGAACTATAAATATATTAACTAATTGATAATCAATATTATATGATATTATGGCTTGGTTTTTTGGTGAAAAATTTGTGAATATTTAGTTATAACTCCCCAAAATAATTCCTATTTGCCAATCAGTACAAATGGTGCCCAAAAATAAGGCCGTGCAAAATTCTCATTTGCTATCAATTTTAATTTGGCCTCCCTGAGCGATTTGCTGAAGTCAGGCTTTTCGATTTTGAGCAAATCTGTATAAAAATTTACCATCAATTTTGAAGTAGATTCATCGCTTACTGCCCACAACGAAACCACCAAATTTTGAGCTCCGGCATACAAAAGTGCTCTCGACAATCCAATTATTCCTTCGCCTTTGCTTATTTTCCCTAGGCCAGTCTGGCAGGCAGAAAGTGTAACCAAATCGGCTTTGATATTTAGATTGTAAATTTCGCCTGAGTATAAATTTCCATCTTCTTTTTTTGATTTATCGCCATACAAAAATATTTCTGAAAGCTCGGGTTTGCTTTCGTTTACAATGCCATGAGTGGCAAAATGCAGGTAGCGAAAATTTTTCAAATCGCCCGACTTTACCTCTGTTTCGGTGGCTTTATCTCCTATAAATGAGGTGGTTGCATAATTGTTATTGCGAAATAATTGCCCAATCTCATTTACTTCCGATTCCGTACCTGGCAAATTGTTCAATGCCTGAATTTTGGAATGTTGGCTGAAATCTACAGGGGCACAAAAAAATGCAGACTTCACCACTTCAGTCTTTATGGCTTCCTGTGCCTGCTTAAATAAAGTAGCCGAAAACTGGTAGCTGCAACTGTATCTCAATGCCAAATAGGAAAGTTTGGTAAAATCTTTGCTACCCTGCATAGGTTTTTTGGTGAGTAAAGCTTCAAAAGGAATCGTGCCTAATTTGCCATCAGGCACTATTATTAATTTCTTTACTCTAGGCAATCTGGGGAAAAGTTGTTTGTAAAGGGTGCTTGCCGTTTCGAAATATGTTTCGCTACTATTGTACACAATGCTATTTCTAAGTCCAATAATCTGCCTTTCAAATGCTGGGTTTTTGCCAACATCTAGCACCTTAAAATCTTTTTTCGCGATAAGGAAAATGTAGATTCTACCCGCATTGTCGGTATTGAAATAGCTTATTAAAGCTGTGTTTATATCTAAATTATGTTGAATATCAGCCACATTGGCTATGCTAATATTGAATTTCAAATTGTAGTATTCTGGAAATTGTTGCTCTAGTTTCTTAGAGAAAGCCTCGTATTTTCTATTGAGGATAAAAAGTTTGTCTCTAAAAGTCTTGTCTAGTTTTGGGTTTGCGGCATTTTCAGCGATTTTTTGTTCGTTATATGCAATATCGGCTTTCAATTGCAATTCTTTCTCTAAAAGTGAATCGGGAATGCCCGCAAAATTCTTGGCTTGGGTTTCGGAAATGGCTTCTAAAAGCACGGCAGATTTACTTTTTTCACAGAAATAAAAGGCTTTTTCATTCCATTTTTTACTGTTTTGCGATACATCTGCCAAAGCCAAACAAAGTTTTATTCCATTTTCATATACATCAGTTGCAATGGCACCTAACGCTAATTTGTCGGCTTTGCTTGTGCGAGATTGTCGAATATTATCAAGCAAAGTATCGGCTGTTTCGAGGCAACGCAAAGCCATTAGCAAATCTTTTCTTTTGAGTGTTTTTTGAAAATGAATATTTTCGAAAGTTCGCGATTTGAGTGTAAGAGAGGTAAGCAATAAATTAGGATTGTAATAATCTGTAGCTGAAGGGTTTTGATAAATATTTGTATTGTTAAAACCAGGGGAGTTTGCAATAATAGCTTTGTGATAATAAGCCAATGCCTCTTTATGTTTTGCTTGTTTTTCATAAAGATTTCCTAATTGGTTGTACGTATTGGCAACTTCCGGATATTTTTCGCCAAAATATTTAAGGTAAATATTTAAAGCCGTTTGCAAATTGGTTTCAGATTTGGCAAAGCTGCCTCTTTCGGTAAATATTTGCCCGATATTGCTGTAGGCAAACGCAATAGATGGGTGGTTGTCAGTGTAGATTTTTGTCCAGATAGCCAGCACTTTTTCAAAATTATCTAACGCATTGTTGAAATCTCTTTTTTGCTTGTATATAAAACCGATATTGCTAAAAGTGATGGCTAGGGCGGGCTGTTTTCCATCTTTATAGATACTTTGGTAGATTTTTAATGCCTTTTGATAATATTCCAATGCCATGTCAGGCTCGGTATTGCTATGAGTAAGCCCTATGTTATTGTAAATGGCAGCAGTCTTAATATGGTTTTCTCCAAAGGTTTGTCGCCTCATATTCAATGCCTTTAGCTGGTATTCCAAAGCCAAATCTGTATTGCCATTTACCCAATGGCATACACCTAATTTATTGTAAATTTCTGGTAGATATGCCGCATTAGCAGGGGCAGCATCTAGTGCAGATTGAAATTTTTCCAAAGCCAAATCTGTACGGCCTTTGTATAAAAGTATTTGACCTAAGCCACTGGAAAACAAGGGATTGAAATAGGAAGCCAATTTGGGATATGGTACCAAAGCAGTTTTTTGTTGTTCAATAAAAACCTGAGCCTCATCGTATTTTCCTTGGCTAATGTAGGTGTCGGCAATTTTATTTTGATTGTTGAAATAGGCTGTCCATAGGCTGTATTTTCCGTAAATTGAAATTGCAGATTTATAATTTTCTAAGGAAAGTTCGTAATTCCCAGCTTCAAAGAGTGAATCGGCTTTAAATGCTATTTTCCTTGCTGTGAGTGTATCTGTTTTGAGCTGGGCGCTGGCTTGTATGCCTACAAAAGAGATAGCGAAAATCAATGTATATTTGTTCATATAAAGGGCAGTTTTGCTCAAAATTGCTTATAATTTCTTGTTCTGCAATGGCAAATTTCTTTAAAAAGCAAATGAAATAGTTTGACAACTACCAATCAGGTTTGCCCTTTTTGTTTTTCTTTGAGGGGTCGCGTTTTAGTTGCTGTATGTATTGGGTTTCGTTGGAACGCATGGCATTAAGCAAGGCTTTTGCCCTTTGTTCTGTCATGCCCATTTGAGCCAAAGCTTCAGGGTTTACCACCATCTTATTTTTGTCTTTCTTGCCACCTTGCTTTTCTTTTTGGGCTTGGCCGTTGGCATCCTCTTTGCCATCCTTTTTGTCGTCTTTGCCTTGCCCTTTGTCTCCTTTATTGTCTTTATTGCCCTTGGCCTGTTCGTCTTTTTCCTTTTTATCGCCTTCTTTGTCTGAGCCGTTTTTATCCTTATTGTCCTTGTCTTCTTTTTTATCGCCCTTATCTCCTTTCCCGTCTTTGTTGTCTTTCCCGTCTTTTGGATCTTCTTTCTTGTCGCCTTTTCCGTCCTTATCGCCCTTTCCGTCTTTGTTTTTATCGTCTTTATCTCCTTTTCCGCCCTTATTATCTTTGTTGTCTTTATTATCCTTCTTCTCGTCTTTTTTATCTTCGTTTTTATCGTCTTTATTTTGTTGGTCTTTCTTGTCTTTATCTTGCTCTTTTGCCTTCTTCAATAATTCATAATTATGCCTGGCATCACTATTGGCGGGGTTGGCTCGCAATGCTTCTTTGAAAAATGAGAGAGCCTTTTCTTTGTCTTTATCACCTTGGAGAGATAAGATGCCCAATTGCTGCGCAGCTACCGATTTGATGTTGTTGTCGGTAGAAAGCAATGCTTTTTGATAGGTTTTTGAGGCGTTTTCAAGGTCTTTGTTGCCAAAATAAGCATGTCCCAAATCTAGCATAGCTTTGTCGTCTGTCACGTTCATTTCATCAACAAGCGTTTTTAAGCTTGATATGGCATCGGGAAAGCGACCGTCATTGTAGGCTTGTTCAGCTTGTTTTTTCAAAGTATTTTCTTTTGAAATTTTATTGAAGCCGTTTGAGCCATCAATGAAAAGATTGAGAAGAATGAAAATAGCAATCATACTGTATAATTTCTATTGGTAGATAATTAAATAACTGTTTCTAAATAGATATACAAAGTTAAGTGTTTCGTGAACGATTACCAAGGTTTGCAACTGTGGGTAACAGTTTGCTAAAAAATATTTCGACCCATTTTTCCGGACACTACCAAATATAGCTTCCTACCTTTTTCTACTTATTCACCACGAATTGGTTTTAGCCTTGAAAACAAAAAGTTTATAGGCTGAAATCATTTTGTCTTTAACTTGAAAATAAGTTGACTTTAAGTCGAAAACACTTTATTTTCTATCTGAAAATAAAGTGTAACGAAGAAGAGACTTTCAATAGAAGTTTTAGGTTCGCAAAGAAGTTCCACTTTTTTAAAAAGGGGAACTTCTAAAAGTGGAACTTCTCGCTCAGGCTATATCTTCACCAACTTAAAGGTTTTGGAGCAGCTATTGCTTTTCACATTCACGGTATATACCCCGTTTGGAAGATCATCGCAATTGATTTGGAAACTATTAAATCGGTTCTTGGTGCTATAGCAGTAATTTGAATTTGACTGATATGGAGACTTGCTACAAACTATTTAAAACTTCTTTGATTCAATCTATTGTGCTGGAAGAAAAAAGATTTGGGTTTGAACCTGAGGTTACAGCCAAAATTGCCCGAATACCTAATATCAAAATATACGAGGTGGGCATCTCTTATTATGGTCGCACCTACCAAGATGGCAAGAAAATAGGATGGAAAGATGGCGTAAGAGCTATTTACAGCATCATGAAATACAATTTGCTAAGGTAAATTCCAGGCTCTAGATTTATTGGTTTCACAAATTTTAGCAACTTAGTCAACCTATTTCAGGAAATGTCATAATTTACGAATATAGCCATTATTATATTCAAAGCATATAATGGCTTTGGTGGTGAAGAAATTGAGGCTTTGCATACCCACTTGACAGGATATAGTAGATAGAAGAAATGGGGTTAACTGCAGATTGCAAAGCCAAATGCCTTGCAATCCGAGCTAGACATCATTTGATTTCTTGGAAATCACATACCCAACTGCAATTATGGAAACCCCTAATAGGAGTAATACCCATGAATTTGTGTTGACGGGATGCCACATTCTGCAGCAAAACATGCTTCTTGGTCCCCACCATAAAAATCAGTTACAAATTCTGGATCATTATAACATTGATCACACCCAGGACTTTGTGCAATTGCACTATACTGTGAAAAATCACAAGTAAAAGCGCAAGAATAAATTTCATTCTTATTATTTTCAAAAACTTCATAAATGCATTTTCAATTATGTATTATACCTACCTGTTTATTATAAAGGTTTTTGTCTTTGTAATCCCATTAATTTGATAATTAAATAAATATAAACCGTTTGGAAGATGGCTCACATCAACTTGATTTGATGAAACACCTTTTACAAAATCTACTACATTGGAAGCATAAGTTTTACCCAACAAATCGGATATTGTGTATCCTAAATTTTCTTCCTTTGAATCCAATCTCAAATTTATTTTTTGACCAATTACAGGATTAGGATACAGAGTTAATTTGGACTGTTTATAACTTTTATCAGTAGAAGTTGTGGCATCAATCCTAGCTATTATACTAAATCTATTTCTCGATAAAGTCACTTGGTCGAAACCCAACATTAAATCTGGAGTTATTTCTGTTAAACTGTTGGAAATAGAATCTTTCAAATACAGAGAAATATTTGTGACAATATTCTCTAATGATGTGAAATGCAAGTGAAATCCTGTTCCTGTTTTTACATCTAATACAATAGGTATTTCAACTTCACTAGTCGGAAATCTTAAACTATTAATACTCAATTCTTCTTTACCATCCAGTTGTGTACTAATATTAATAGCTGAATTTTTAATTTTAAACGCATCTAAGTCTGAATCAAAATCATTTGTTGCATTTTCATTAAAACGAACAGCTGTATAATCACTTGACCCATTTTTAGATAATATTCCAATATTAAAATACTCCGGACTTTCACTTTCTAACCTAAAGTTTGAGTTATGTGATGAGTTAACTTTTGCATTTTCATTTATAGTTAAAGATGGGTTAGCAGCATTGGCTTTAACAAAGAATCCCTGTGATGATGCAATAACATTTCCGTTGATTCTGCCATCTGATGAAACCCCAGATACATAACTAAATGTAGAACCTGGTGAAGTTGTAGCATTTGTATTTATTGTAAATGGGTCGAATATGTAAATGGCATTGTCAATGCTTGTTTTTACCCATCCTGTACCTGAATTCCAATCTATTTGAGAGGGATAAGGATTGCCAATTAAATTAAAACCATCAACGGTAGCAATAGGAGTTGATGTGTATGTGACAGGAAGGGCATAAGTACCTTGGTTTATTGTACCAGTTAATGCCATAATAGTTGCAGAAGTTGCTACTGTGGCAAAAGTCGACAATCCAGAAGTCGACCTATTTCCACGTACTGCAACCTGATAACCACGACCTATTTGTAATATACTAGTTGCAGTAGGAACACTTGTCCATCCAAAATTTAAAGACCCTACAGTATTTTCTGCATAATATATCACAGTAGGTAAGGTAGAGCCTGCATCAAAACCATTAGATGTACCTCCTGGACCCGTAATCAAAATATTTGACATCCATTGGGTAAGAGAAGCATTTTGTACAGGGCTCGAAAAGTACCTCGTTGACCTTTTGGCAGGTATGTATCTCTGTACCGTTACATTGCCACTTACAACATTCCCTGCTCCCAAAACCCCAATTCTTCCCGTGCCATTCACATCTGAACCGATAATCAAATTGCCATTCGAGGCTAAATTCGTAGAACTGGCCAGTGTCAGCGTGCCACGTACACTTTCAGAGTTAATTAAAGTAACACCAGCGGTATTGCTCATATTCACATCGTAAAAATTGCTATTGCTGCTGCCTCCAATTGTTTGGGGAACTGTGCCAAGAAAATTAACAGCCGAATTATTGCTTATAAATGTGCCATTGTTTAGCCAATTGCCATATACCTTAAGCTGCGAACTGGTGGCCATGGTAAGTGTACATCCGGCATCTATATATAGTGATTTCACGGCCGCACTGGTGCTATTTATTGTCGGCATATTCGCTGCACCTAGCTTTATATAGCCGCTTTTGGTAGCTGATGGCAATCCGCCACTCCAATTTCCAGCCGTATTCCAATCCGTATTTACCGCACCAGTCCATCGGTTTATATTTACATTCAGTGTGGCTATATTGCTTGTTTTGGTGCATCCATCCATACTCACTATCGCTTTATACTGATTGCCACTTTGGAAGGGCGATACGCCCAGAATAGTATAAGAAGTACTCGTTTCTGCAATGTTAGTCCAACTTCCTGTGGGCGTTTTTTCTTGCCACTGATAAGTAATAGCACCTGCTCCAGTAGCCGATACGTTGAAAATGGCTGTTTGGTCTTCCGTTCTTGTAACGTTTGAAGGGTTTTTAACAATAGTTGGCAAAGGCTTCACTGTAAGGGTAGCCGCATTGCTGGTTTGGCTGGCACTACACAATCCTGTGAGCACACATCTATATTGCCTTCCGTTTAGCGAGAGGGTGGTACTGGCTATAGAATGCCCTGCAGTGGTGCTGGTATTGATATTAGTCCAATTAGCACCATTTAAATATTGCCATTTATAGGTCTTTACTCCATTGGCAACCACAGAAAAAGAGGCACTACTGCCACTACAGGCACCCACATCACTGGGTTGTTGGGTAATTTCCAACGCGGGTTTCACATCAATAGAAACACCTGCTGAAGTGCTGCATCCATTGGCCCCAGTCACCGAGTAAGTAATAGTTTGCACACCAATAGGTGATGAGCCTGGCACAAACTGGTTACCTGCTACCCCATTACCACTCCAAACACCACCAACAGGTGTGGCATTTAAATTGATAGCTGCGGCATTAAAGCAAATGGTACTAGGAATGGTAGCCATAGCTATCGTGGGTGGAGAATACCCTAACACGGTTTTGGTTTGGTTTACTGCCTTGCAGCTATTGTAAGCCGAAGCATTTTCTAACCGCACTTCGAATGCACCCGCTGAAGTAACAGGAGAATTGTAAGGAAATGTACTTCCGGCCACCGTTTGGTTGTATTTTTCTATGCCGTCTTGCAATATGGTTAGGTGATAATTCTGATTGGCTACTGCGTTGGCAATCGCAACTTGTAGCTGCCCACTGCCACCCGGCAGGCAAAGGCTAGCAGGAGCAGATACAGTGTAAACGGGCACATCCACAATATTAAGGTTATAGCAATCTATGGCAATATTGCCGCAGTCGCTGGTTACCGTTACGCAATAGTTGCCCGAAACATCGGTGGTATAGCCTTGCCCGGTAGCTCCCTGTATCAATATACCGTCTTTCGACCATTGAAATGCAAAATTGGGGTTGATGTCGTTGCCTCCACCTGCGGTAGGGTCAGCCACTAAAAATACGGGGTTAATTAAACTAGGCCTACAAATATTGTTTTGAGATAGGCCCAAGATAGTTACCGTGTTTTGCGGATTTACAATTACCGATGTAGTGGTGCGGTTGGTGCAGCCGTTTAGGTCTGTATAGGTATAGGTGAATGATTTGGTACCGTATGCCACCGGAGTAAATACATTGCCCACAAGGTTAGCACCCGTCCAAGTGCCATTAGCAGGTGTTCCGGTCAAAGTTATGTTATTGCCAAAACAGATGGGGGCGTATGTTCCCGCATCTACAATTGGCAAGGTATTTACCGTAACAGTGGTAGTAGCAAATACATCAGAATCTCCACAGCCGTTTTGCCTGATACGAAGTTTGTATTCGCCACCCATCGATTCAGCTACATTAAAGCGGGTAGGCAAACGAACAACCGAACTGAAACCTTCCGAACCCAACCATTCGTAGGTAATACCTGTTCCCGTCTCTACTCCCGTAATGGTAATAAGCAAGTTTGTGCCCTTGCATACCGGGCTATTGCTGCTGATGGCAGGTGGTATTGGCAAATCGCGTACCGTTACCGTTTTTACAGCTGTGTTTATACAGCTTCCATTGTTAAACTCGTAAGTCACAATATAACTGCCCGGTATAGAAGGTGTAAACACCCCGCCTGCAAGTGTATTGCCATCTAACACCCAGTTTCCACCTACAGGGCTTACTACGGTAAGCACTACCGCGACATCGCTTTTACAGACAAATTGCACCCCGCCAGTGGTAATCAACGGCCCAACGGTGATGTTCTTTGTAGCTTTAGCGCTACATCCGTTTGCATCGGTATAATAATAGTTTACAGGAAATGCACCAGCCCCGCTTACCACTGTATTGAAACCCGAGGTGGAGTTAACTATCCCTATACCTTGCCAAAGCCCGCCTTCAGGTGAAAAACCTGTAATGGTATAGTCTGCGACTCCCACACAAAATTCTTCATCTAGTCCAGCTGAAACTCCTGGGAGACTGTAAACCACGCCCGTAACCGTAGCGGGGTCGCCCACACAAGCATTGCCTGCTAATGAAACGGTATATATGCCATTGGCTGAAATGTCAGCGTCTTGAAGGTAGGTTTCAGGATATGAGGTTACTCTATAAAAATTATTTGGTCCGCTCCAAAAGTACTTGCTTTCACCTGCTATGCCAGTGCCCACACAGGTGAAGCTTAAAGATTTACCTGCACAAACAGGGCTATTGGTACCAAACTGTGAAACGCTCGGAGCAGAAGTAATTGTGATCGTTTTAATAGCTGTTTGAGTAAAATTCAACGCATCGGTATAGGTGTACACATAATTGATAGCAACATTGCGGGGCAAATCGCCAGTAATGCTTATTACTCCAGCAAAGTTTACGCCCGGTCCGCTCCAAAAGCCTGACTTTGGAGTACCGGCATCTGTATAGCCCACCAATGTAGAAAGAGGTGAAAAACCCGTAATGCTGCCTACTGTTTGCCTCTCACAAAATGCCTGCGGATCGCCCAATTTCAATTCTGTTTTTAGGCCAATAATAGTAGTCACAGTCGAGCCTTCTATCCATTCGGGAACCGCCTGCCCTTGGTCGCTATTGCAACCAAGTGTTACTTTAATTTTATACTCGTTCTGATTTTCTAAACTAAACCCCGAAAATAAGTCGTTTACCAGCAATCGATCAGGTGCACTACCAATGCCTAATACTGTAGCTGAAACCGCAGTTTCATTTCTGTTAATGTCAAGTTTTGTAATCACATACCTTAGGCTATTTGAATACGTACTCCCTCTGGAATCAATATAAGCTTCATATCTGCTATTTGCGGTGTTAAAAAAAGCCTGTGCTGTAGCTACGGCTTTAGGCTTGTCATCTGCTAAGGTATAGCAAGGGCTTTTGCAAATACTAGATAAGCCTGTAATCACAGGGTTTTTGCCTGTTTTATAGCCTGGGTCTAATGCAAATTGTGCTGTGGAAGGTGGTGTAATACCTGAAGGAGAGATTAAAGAACTCATGCAAAAATAAGCTCCGTTTTCAATGGATATTTTACTTGTTTCTTCACTAAAAAACCTGATGTTGCTAAAATCATTAGCCACCGTAGGCGGATTGTAAAAAGTGCTGTTTTCCTGCATGGTAAGGTTGCCTTCTTCGGTTACATACAGCAATTGATTAACCTGCATTAAGGCAGCCCCGCTTAATGTGGTGGGTTTGTATATAAAATCAATGCCGGTGCTGGAGTTGATAAACTGATAGTCGGATGTAGTACCTGTAAATTGAGAGGGCAGCCAATAGAAACTGGTTTTGTTTTTGATGAGTTCAGGGCCCCTATCGCTATAGCTGAGCTGGAGTTGAATTTCTACATTGTTCCAACCCCGGTTAAGGTTAGGTAGCAATGTCGGGTGTATAGTAAATACATTTGGGTAGCTGGTGAGGTCGTTTCCAGAGGTGATTTGCGAATTCCAAAGAGAGGCGTTTATTTCAGTGCCGTTGATGAGTACTTTACTCATTTGGATGCCTGTGGCTTTTTCGACTACTTCCCAGCTTGATGAGGTAATGAAAGAGAAATTGAGAGAATTGTCTTGTAAAGATTCAAAAACAGATATTTCAGGAATAGTCACATAGGGTACAAAAAGCTTAAACCCTGTCTCATATCCCCAATTATTTCCGATTATAAATCTATACCTAAAGTCATTTTGAGGATCCGAAATAGGATTTGGAGTTATTACATTAGGTAAATATAGCTCATTATTTCCTTCTCCTTTCCCAACTGTACCCGCAGTATTGATAAATTTTCCATCCTTAGTAAAACTATGAATTTTCCCTGTTATGTCTGTAATATACCATTTTTGTTCAGTAAACATATAAGCTATTCCTGTAGGAAATAAATTTCTGTTTAAAAAGGTAACATTGGCAACACCAACTGTATTTGAAATGTTATTTTCTATGTTTGGAAATGATATAACCTTATTATCTTTCAAAATTGCTAAAGTATATCCACTATTATCCGAATCTATTTTATAAATATCGGTTAAGTCATAAGCAATATTTGTATTGTAAGAATTCTCAGCATATAAAAAAGTGCTAACTGATGTTGTGGAATTTATCAATCCAGTTGAATTAAGTCTTATTTTATGCAAACCAGCTTCATCTGCAATTAACAATACATTTGAATTATTATCAGTATCAAAATATCCCGTGATGTCTGTTGGGTTTGAAAGATTAAACCCTAAAGATGTATTATTTATATCGCCAACATAGTTTACATTGAAGTTTCCGTCAGGAGAATGGTTTATTTTAATAACTTTTACATTTGGAGTAATTGTATTGTCTAAGATATAAAGAAAACCACCAATATATTTAATAGAAATTGGGTTGACAAACCTTGATTCGCCTTGATTAATTCCATAATCCCACGGCACTAAACCTTCCCTTAAAAAGGTTATTTTTCTGCCTCCATTATCAAGTATTGCAGCAGTTAATACAATATTTTTAAACAGTGTGTAATCAGAAATAAACTCATTGGAAAATGCTGTCATATCTGTAATGGTACCAAAGCGTTTATCATCAAATGAACTTTCGTTTCCCGGCACATCTTTACCAGATAAAACCAAACCAAACTCAATTTTTTTAGTCTCAGTACCACAAACATTTACAAAAAGAATTTTTTTACACCATTTAATTTCAATATTTAAAGGCGAAAAATCCATTTGACGAAAATTCAATTCCCCCTCTTTTGCAATTCTTTCTTCATTATAATATGAAAAATAGTTATTATAATAAGTAGCTGAAGAAGTATTGCTATTTATAAGCTTTACATAATTTTTAGTGGACTGACTACTTACATCAGTCAACCTTATTATTAATAATACAACTAGGGCAATTCTTCTCATGTCATTACAAGATAGTATAG
>CAZMFZ010000081.1:0-17342 GCA_964565665.1 uncultured Bifidobacteriaceae bacterium
AGTGATGTGGAAAAATATCAGAATTTGGGAGAGGTAAATCCTTTTTAAATCTTTTCCAAAGTATTAAACATTGGAAAAGATCAAAACTATCGATGTCAAAACTATATGAACAGAAGACAATTCAACTCAAAAACAGCTACCGCACTTACAGGAAGTGTTCTATTATCTTCTATTGCCAACGCTTTTTCTCCGAAAAAACGGATAGCGATGGTGGGAACAGGCATTCGGGGCATTACATTTTGGGGCAAAAATGTGCAGGACAATTACAAAGAAAACATTGAATTTGTAGGATTGTGCGATATCAACCCAGGAAGGGTAGCATTTGCCAAACAATATATGGGTGTGTCTTGCCCCACATTTACCGATTTTGAAGAAATGGTAAAACAGACAAAACCTGATACGGTAATCGTAACCACAATAGATGCCACACATCACCTATACATCATCAAAGCATTGGAAATGGGCGTGGAAGTGATGACTGAAAAACCCATGACTACCGATGAAGACAAATGCAAAGCCATACTTGATGCGGAAAAGAAAAGCGGGAAAAAAGTGATTGTGGGCTTCAATTACCGATATGGCACTTTATTTACAGCTATTAAAGAACAATTAGAAAAAAATGCAGCAGGAGAGATGGTTTCGGTAGATTTCAATTGGTATCTCAATGTGTACCATGGGGCAGATTATTTCAGAAGGTGGCACGCATACAAGGAAAAAAGTGGTTCATTGCTGGTGCATAAATCTACCCATCATTTCGATTTACTCAATTGGCTCATCGACTCCGATCCGGTAGAAATAATGGCTTATGGTTCACTAGATCATTATGGCAAAAATGGAAAATTTCGTTCTACCAACTGCCGACCTTGTACTTTCAAATCTGAATGCAAATTCTATACTGACATCACCAAAGATGTCATGCTTACCGATTTGTATACCAACAATGAAAAATATGATGGCTACTTGCGTGACGGATGTGTGTTTAAGGAAGACATCAATATATATGACAAAATGAGTGTGCAAATTCGCTATGCCAATGGCGTATTGGTAAACTATTCGCTTACTACCTATTCGCCCTACGAAGGCTGGCGAATAGCATTCAATGGAAAAGAAGGCAGATTGGACAGTTCTGAAGGTATTCCTTGGGAAAATGAAGCTATAAATCAGGAAGCGCTACATTCTAAAGAATTTAACAAGGATAGTAAAACAACAGAAACCGAACATTACGATAAGATATTTGTGAGCAAGAATTTTGAAAAACATCAATTGATAAAAGTGCCGGTTTCAAAAGCTGGGCATGGAGGTGGTGACCAAAAATTGCATGATAAAATTTTTAAAAACCCCAATGCTCCTGATCCTTACCGTCATGCAGCAGGCACCAGAGACGGAGCCATGAGCATATTGATAGGCATAGCCGCCCGAAAATCAATAGAAGAAAAACGCATTGTAAAAATGCGCGAATTAACAGATATTGAATTAATGGCTAAAAGAGGATAGCTAATCTTTTGACTTATAGACGATTAAGATTCTCCTGTTAAGTGTTTTCGAAATTTTTACATATAAATAACCATGTTTAGTTTAAATAATAAAGTAGCAGTCATTACTGGTGGAACCGGAGTTTTAGGAACCGCATTTACCGAAGGATTAGCAGAGGCAGGAGCCAAAGTTGTGATTTTGGGAAGAAGAAAAGAATTGGGCGAGCAAAAGGCTGAAAACCTTACAAAAAAGGGATACAAAGCAATGGCGGTAGCTGCCGATGTTTTAAACCTAGAAGAACTGGAGGCGGCCAAAACGCAGATATTACAAGAATTTGGCACTATTGATATTCTAGTAAATGGAGCAGGAGGAAATATGCCAGGAGCAACGATTATGCCCGATAAAACAGTTTTTGATATCAACATTGCCGACCTGAATGCCGTTTTGGCTTTAAATCTTCAAGGAACAATTTATCCAACACAAGTTTTTGGTAAAGTAATGGCTGACAGAAAATCGGGCTCTATTATCAATATTTCTAGCATGACAGCCGCTCAGGCACAGACCAGAGTGATGGGATATTCCGTAGCCAAAACCGCAATTGACGGCTACACCCGTTGGATGAGTATGGAAATGGCTTTAAAATTCGGTGAAGGAATCAGGGTAAATGCCATAGCACCTGGCTATTTTCTCACTGAACAAAATTTAAGGTTATTGACTAATGAAGACGGCAGCCTGACAGAAAGGGGCCAATTAATAATCCAAAATACACCATTTAAACGCTTCGGCAAACCAGAAGAATTGGTAGGTACACTTATTTGGTTAGCTTCAGATGCTTCTGCTTTTGTTTCAGGTATAGTAGTGCCTGTAGATGGGGGCTTTAGCGCTTGGAATGGAATTTAATTTAGTTATGAGTTATTAAACTTTTCCAAAGTTTTAAACTTTGGAAAAGTTGATAGAATATAAAAAATATTAGAGAATCATCAGTTTTAAACTTTGGAAAAGTGGATAGAACATAAAAAATATTAGGGAACCATCAGTTTTAAACTTTGGAAAAGTGGATAGAATATAAAAAATATTAGAGAATCAACAGTTTTAAACTTTGGAAAAGTGGATAGAATATAAAAAATTTTAGAGAATCAACCATTAACAAAAGCCAACTTATTTTCATTAGAATTTAACATTATGCATTACCCATTAATTCAATCTTGGCGTTGGTTTGGCCCAAACGACCCCGTTAAACTTTCTGATGCTCGTCAGGCAGGTGCAGAAGGTATTGTTTCCGCTCTTCACCATATCAAGTGTGGTAATGTGTGGCCTGTGGACGAAATAAAAAAGCAAAAGCTACTAATCGAAGCTGCGGGAATGCAATGGGAAGTGGTGGAAAGTGTAGCCGTACATGAGCAAATCAAAACGGGTTCCGCAGAAAGAGATAAGTACATTAAAAACTATATCGAATGCCTACATAATTTGGCTGCGAATGGTATCAAAACAGTTTGTTACAATTTTATGCCCGTGCTTGATTGGACAAGAACCGATACTGAATACATTGTTGAGGACGGTTCAAAAGCCCTGTTGTTTGACAACTTAGATTACGTTGCATTTGAGCTGGAAGTATTAAAAAGGCAAGGTGCTGAAAAAGAATTTGATACGGAATTAATCACTAAAGCAAAAAAACAATGGGCATTACACTCACTTGAAAAACAGCAAAATATCATCAAAACGACTCTGTTGGGATTGCCCGGTACAGTCAATGATTTGACATTGGAAGAATTTAAAGAAATGCTGGCTACCTATCAAGGAATTGATGCAAGCAAGCTGCGTGAAAATTATGCCTATTTTATTAAAAAAATTATTCCTGAAGCAGAAGCATTAGGAATTAAAATGACTGTTCACCCCGATGATCCGCCAAAGCCTATTTTCGGTTTGCCCCGCATCGTAAGTACAGAATCGGATGCCCGTTGGGTAACTTCCATGGTAGATTCGCCAGCCAATGGATTGTGTTTTTGTACTGGATCGTTTGGTGCAAGAAATGACAATGATCTTCCCGGAATAGTACAGCGATTGGGAAACAAAATCAATTTTATACATCTAAGAAGTGTGCAACACACAAAAAATGGTAGTTTCTATGAAGCCAATCACCTAGAAGGAAATGCTAATATGCCAGCCATAATGTTTGAAATCGTGAAATTAATGCAAGAACGCAAAATAAGAATTCCGATGCGACCCGATCATGGACACCAAATGCTCGATGACTTGCAAAAGCCAGCTGGTTATTTCGGCTACTCCGCTATTGGCAGATTAAGAGGCTTGGCAGAATTGAGAGGTTTAGAAATGGGTATAAATCTGCGGCTTTGAAATTAAACTACGGGTTCAAAGCTTTCAATTTTTCCTCTTTTTCTTGTATCTTAATCTGTATAATAAAATAAACTCCTACGGCTATGGAGATGGAACCCAAAATGATTATAATTTTAAGAAAGTCCATGTCAATTGTCTTTAGATGAATGATTAATTAAAAAAATACCTGTTAAAAACATGGCTAAAATAAATGAAAGAGTTGTTATAATTAGAATATTTTTATCAATGGTTTCTGCCTTAATTAAAGAGGCAAATATGATACCTCCCACTCCTAATTTGCCAATATCAATAATTAGTTTGCCTAACTCTTTAATTGCTTCTTTTTTCATTTCTCACAGTTAAAAACAAAAATAACTAATTTTTATCACCTTTTCCAAAGTTTAAAACTTGGAAAACTATACAAGCTGTATGTTTTTAATTGAGACCTTCTACCACATTTACAACAGAGCCAATGGCGATGAAAACCTATTCAGGAATGATAAAAACTATAATTTTTTCCTCAAAAGATATGCTGAATTCATATACCCCGTTGCAGAAACGTTCGCTTATTGTTTGTTGCCAAATCATTTTCATTTTTTGATAAAAACCAGAACTACTAGCGAAATTAAAGTTTATATGAAAACTTTTCCAAAGTTTGAAACTTTGGAAAAGTTGACCGAAGAACTTAGTTCTAAATTCTTATCCAAACAGTTTTCCAACTTATTTAGTGCTTACACCCAGTCCTTCAACAAGGTTTTCAATCGCAATGGCAGCTTATTCCAAAAGAATTTCAAACACAAAGCCGTTGGACACAACACTTATTTCGCTAACCTGATACATTATATCCATGGAAATCCAGTCCATCATGGATTTTGTAAACGATTAGAAGATTGGCCTCACACTTCTTATGAATCGATTGTATCTGACAAAAAAACATTATTGAATAAGGAGCAAGTAGTATATTGGTTTGGCTCAAAAGCCGAGTATATTGAATCATCGAAATCCTCTTCCAACCAATTTAGCTTTAGAAATGGAATTTTAAGTACTAACCACGCCTTTTCCAAAGTTTGAAACTTTGGAAAAGTTAAAACTAGAAATAGCTAACTAATAAAAATACAGATGAAACCATTCCTCAACGAACATTTCCTTCTTCAAACCGAAACGGCCAAGTATCTCTACCATGAGTATGCGAAGAAAATGCCCATTATTGATTATCACAACCATTTGCCGCCCAATGAAATAGCAGAAAACAAAATTTTTGAAAACATCACGGAAGTGTGGCTGAAAGGCGACCATTACAAATGGCGGGCTATGCGTACCAATGGCATTGATGAAGCATACATCACTGGAAAAAACACCTCTGATTGGCAAAAATTTGAGAAATGGACTGAAACTGTGCCACATACCATGCGAAACCCATTGTATCACTGGACTCATTTGGAACTGCAACGATATTTTGGAATTGATAAATTATTGAATACTGATTCGGCTCGAGAAATATTCGATGAGACTACCGCCAAACTGAATACTTCCGAATTCTCAACCCAATCGTTATTAGCTAAAATGAATGTGGAAGTCATTTGCACTACAGACGACCCATTAGATTCACTTAATACACATAAACTTTTCCAAAGTTCTGAACTTTGGAAAAGTTTTCAGCTTCTTCCCACTTTTCGCCCAGACAAGGCTATGAATGCCAACAACTCATTAGATTTTAAAGCATATGTCGATGCACTTGAAAGTGTGGCAAATGCCGAAATTAAGCAGTTGAGTTATTATATTGATGCTTTGAAAGCCCGTCATGATTATTTTCATGCCTTGGGTTGTAGATTGTCCGACCATGGCTTAGAAACTTTTTATGCAGCAGATTTTACAATCAAAGAAGTAGAATCCATATTTTACGATTTGAGGAGGGGCGACAAAATTTCAACAGAAAATATACTGAAATTCAAATCATTCATGCTTTATACTTTTGCCCTAATGGATGCAGAAAAAGGCTGGACACAACAATTCCACATCGGGGCTATTCGCAACAATTCATCCAGATTATTGAAAAATATAGGGGCAGATTGTGGAGCAGATTCAATTGGCGATTTCGATGTGGCAAGAAGCATGTCCAAGTTTTTCAATCGGCTGGATAGCGAAGGTAAATTAGCAAAAACCATCATTTACAATCTCAATCCTGCTTGGAACGATGTTTTTGCCACCATGATAGGCAATTTTCAGGATGGCAGCATTCCAGGAAAATTTCAGTGGGGTTCTGGCTGGTGGTTTCTCGACCAGAAAGATGGCATGGAGAAACAGCTAAATTCACTCTCTAATATGGGCTTGTTAAGTCGTTTTATCGGTATGCTTACCGACTCCCGCAGTTTCCTTTCATTTCCTCGCCACGAATATTTCAGAAGAATACTATGCAATTTGATTGGCAATGATGTAGAAAACGGTGAACTTCCAAACGATATGCCTTGGCTGGGGCAAATGGTGGAAAACATCAGCTATTACAATGCCAAAAACTATTTTAAATTTTGATTTCTCTATACTTTTTTCAGTTCCAAAATAAGCAATATGATCGTAACTTTTGGCGAAATTCTTCTTCGCCTTTCTACCCCACTTCAAAAAAGATTCTCTCAAGCAGATTCCTTTGACGTGATTTATGGTGGTTCAGAAATAAATGTGGCTGTTTCACTTGCTTGTTTTGGAAATCAAGTTTCGCACATTAGCCGATTACCTGAGAATGAACTCTCGGAATCGGTGATGCAAATGCTGTCAAAATATAGCGTAGATACATCTAACATAGTATTTGGAGGCCATAGATTAGGAATCTACTTTTTGGAAAATGGAGCTGGCCACAGAAATGCAAAAGTTATTTACGATCGGGCAGCTTCGGCTATTGCAGAGGTAAAACCAGGGATGATTAACTGGGATAAAGCTTTTGAAAATGCAAACTGGTTTCATTTTTCAGGTATAACTCCTGCCATTTCACAATCAGCAGCCGACACTTGCCAAGAAGGAATAGAAATAGCAGTAAAGAAAGGAATAACAATATCTGTAGATCTGAATTTTCGGTCTAAACTCTGGCAATACGGCAAAAAGCCTGCTGAGATTATGCCCGATTTGGTAAAACACTGCGACATTATTTTCGGTGGAATAGATGCACCTGAAAAGATGTTGGGCATAGTGCCGGAAGGCAAAACCTCCACGCAAGGTGAATTATTGGAGGAAGATTTGATCTCAATAGCAGCCCAGCTAATGAAGAAATTTCCAAAAGCAAAGCTTTTCAGTAGCACACTTCGCTGGATCAAAACTTCCGATCACCACCAATTGCAAGGCATGATATATTCAAAAAAAGGATCTGAATTGTATCTTTCATCTCTATACGATATGCCCAAAATGCTCGATAGAATAGGCGGTGGCGATGCTTTTATGGCAGGACTTATTCATGGCTTAATTCATTTTGAAGGTGATTTTCAGAAGATGGTAGATTTTTCTACTGCAGCTTCTGTTCTCAAACACTACATTCATGGCGATTTTAATATCTCAAATATAAATGAAGTAGAAAGCCTTATAATTGGCAAATCAACCTCGATTCAAAGGTGATTTCGCACTTTTTCATAGATAATATATTAAGCTAAATGGCTCAAAAGAACGGCAAAAATTCACCATCCAACATTTTTCATAACAATGACTAAGGAATATATAGAAACCCAAATAATAGCCGCAGGCATGCTCCCTGTGTTTTATAACCACGATTTAGAAACCTCCAAAAATGTGGTAGATGTGTGCTATAAGGCTGGGGTAAAAGTGTTTGAATTTACCAACCGAGGCGAGAATGCGTTAGTTAATTTTAGTAAATTAAAAGAACATTCTACTAAAAATTCACCTGATATGTTGTTGGGCATAGGCTCAATAACATCATCTGTTTCTGCTTTAGAATTCATAAATTTAGGTGCCGATTTTATAGTATCACCCATTTTTACCCAAGAAATTGCCGAAGTATGTATGGCCCATGCAAAGCTTTTCATTCCTGGTTGCGCTACGCCTACTGAAATATTTATAGCTTATCAAGCAGGCTGTGAATTAATAAAAATATTTCCAGCATCATCATTAGGTTCTGCATTTGTGTCGAATGTTTTAGGGCCTATGCCTTGGCTAAAACTAATGGCAACAGGGGGAATAGAGCCAGATAAAGAAACCATGGAAAAATGGTTTAAAGCGGGTATAGTTTGCTTGGGCATGGGTTCGCAGCTTTTAAAAACCCAATTAATTGTCCAGAATGAATATGCTACGCTAGAAAGCGATATTTCAACGGCACTCCAGCTGGTAAAAGAGATAAAAACCAAATTCAATCAATAAAATATCTATCAAAACCAATAGCCTCCAGCTTTAGCGGGGAGGAATTAATGGATGAATTTAATGTTATGACAACTATTTTATCAAAAACTGACAATTATAGATGGCGAATTGTAGCCTTGTTATTCTTCGCTACCACTATTAATTATATCGATAGGCAAGTTTTATCTTTGATAATGATCGATCCTGCTTTCAAAGCGGAGTTCAATTTCTCCAAGACAGAATTGGGCTATATCGATGCCGCATTCAAAGCCGCCTATGCCCTTGGCTTTCTTGTAGTGGGTAGTTTAATTGATAAATTTGGCACGCGATTAGGCTTTATATTTTCCATCAGTTTTTGGAGTGTCGCAGCCATGAGCCATGCGCTTGCCAAAGGATTCATGGGTTTTGCGGCAGCAAGGTTTGGGCTCGGATTAGGCGAAAGTGGACATTTTCCTGGTGCTATTAAGACTATTGCAGAGTGGTTTCCTAAAAAAGAACGCTCTTTAGCCACAGGCATTTTCAATTCTGGTGCCAATATAGGGGCAATTGCAGCTCCTTTGATGGTGCCTTTTATTGCCATCAATTATGGCTGGCGTTGGGCATTTATTATCACAGGTGCATTGGGTTTTGTGTGGCTGATATTTTGGTATATTATTTACAAGAAACCCGAAGAAGCGCCCATTTCAGATGCTGAACTCAATTACATTAAAGCTGATGGTGAATTGCCAGTAAAGCCAATCCCATGGATTCAATTATTTCCTCACAAACAAACTTGGGCATTCGTGGCTGGAAAATTCTTTTGCGACCCTATTTGGTGGTTTTATCTTACTTGGTTGCCTATGTTTTTTAACGACAACACCAATCTCGATCGCAAGCTCGATCTCAAATCCATCGGCTTGCCATTCCTTATTATATATGTCATTTCAGATTTGGGTAGCATTGTAGGGGGCTGGTTTTCAAGTTATCTGATTAAAAAAGGCTGGTCAACCAATGACGCCCGAAAAACTACCATGCTTATCTGTGCGTTGTGCGTTGTTCCCATCTTTTATGCAGCCATCACCAATAATTTCTGGATAGCCATAGCAATAATTTCTTTGGCTACAGCAGCCCATCAGGCCAATTCAGCCAATGTTTATACCCTCGTTTCCGATATGTTTCCAAAGCAAGCCATTGCCTCTGTCACAGGTATTGGCGGTATGTTTGGGGCATTGGGTGGTGTGTTGCTTGCCGCATTGTCTGGCGTAATTATCGAAAGCACTGGCAGTTACGTACCCATGTTTTTGATAGGAAGCTGCTCTTATTTAGTGGCTTTGCTCATTATCCATATTTTAGTACCAAAGTTGGAGTATGTGAATATCAAATAGTTTACAATAGCATCCTGGGTTGTTTTTATTCATCTTTCTCATCTAAATTATAAATTATTTGAATCTTATTAGTAGGATTTGATTTCCCCAAATTTCTACCACGTAAAAATTTATTATTTCAACCATTTTCAAATTCACCATAATGAGATTTGAAGAGATATATAACAGAATATTGCCTTTGTGGGGCAACAATATCAATTTTGCTGATGCTGAATCATTGGATGGAAATCCAGAATTTACTGAGGGGAATTTTTATTCAAAAAAAATGGAAAAAAAATGGGACGAAATTCAAGAAGTAGTAGGCGAAGCCGATACTTATGGTGACCTAATGGTATGGACGATGTATATTGTTTATCAGCGGAATGCGGCACTCTTGTGCAACCAGAAAATCAATTATTTCAAAACCGTAGCCATCAATCCCCAAGAAATAGAGTCCGAATATTTCGAAAACCTGCACCAAGAAAGTTGGGAAGAGGAATTGGGAGGCTATGAAAGATGATGTTTATTACAAGTAATGTGGCAAAATCTTCGAATTGTTAAAAATGAATTCATATAAAGTTTTAGAATATATACCAAAAACCCCCATTCGAGAACTATAATTCTTCGAATGGGGGTTTCTAAAGTATAAAATTAAAGTTTTATTAACTTATGTACACCTCTATTTTTAGTTTTTACAGAATATATTCCTGCTTTCAAATCCCCAATCCATACTTCGGAAACTGGTTGGGTAGCTTCCATTATCAATTTCCCTTCCATATCAATAATTTGGAAAGCGGTTGAAATATTGAAATAGATTTTATCGACATTAGAAGGATTAGGATAAATAATGAATTTTTCAAAAGAAGAAATTTCAAAATCTATTCCCGTTACCGAACCAGTAATGGAAGTCACGTTTATTAGTGAGCTTGCTGTGGCTATGCCACCATTGCCATCCGAAACTTTTAGCGAAACGGTATAGTTGCCTGAGGTGGTGAGGTTAAATGCAAACCCTGTAGTGGTAAATTTTTGCCCGCTCAAAGTCCATGAATAGGTTAACGCATCGTTGTCAACATCAGTAGAAGCTAATCCAGTTACGGAAAGATTGAAAGGCACTATTCCCGTTAATGAGTTTACTGAAATAACTGCAATTGGGTTGAAATTTGTTTGAGCTGTAAATAAGGCAGGAATTGAAATGTTTCCACTAGCATCCACGGCTCTTATGCCTATTTGGTAGTTGGTTGCAGCTGCCAAACCTGTGATTGTACGAATTGTTGCAATAGAATTTAACCCGAATGCAGCCCCATTGACTGATACCAGATAACCTGTAACAGCCACATTATCTGTAGCACCTGCAAAAGTAATAACCAAAGAAGTATTTTTTCTAGAAAGTGTATTAAAAGCCGTGGGTGGGGTTGGGGCAATCATTTCAGATAAAACTGTAACTGTAGCATATACATAATCGCTTCTTAATTCACGATTATCTACCACTCGCAACGATACTGTATAGATGCCTGGTGTAGAATATACAATTTGAGCAGAATTAGAAGATGCTATTTGTCCGTTACCAAAATCCCAATCGAAACCCAATACAAAATCTCCAGCACCAGTATCTGGGTCGCTTGAGCCAATGCTATTGAAGTCTGCAATAAAAGGTGCAAGCCCACTTAAAATCGAAATATTCAGCATCGCAATAGGTTTTGTGTTGGTAATTACCGTTAATCCGTTTTCTGCTGATTGATTACCTACAAAATCTACCGATGTTACCGATACATTATTAATTGAACCTGATATTAGTCCTGTAAATTGGTAAGAAGTTTCTTTCAACAACTCAGTATTTAACTTTACCCCATTGTTGTAAATATTATAGCCCCACACTACCATGTTATCCGTAGATTCTTCCCAGGAAAGTAAAAAGCCAGTGTCTTTCACAACAGAGGCTACAATTCCTAATACTGTAGATGGGCTTTGATCATCTAGTGGGGAAATTACTGCCCCTTCTATTTGAAAATCATTGCCTGAAACTTCTCCTATTCCGACACCAGTATATTGATTAGAAGTGAGATTGTAGACGTATACACGAAATTCTACCTCTTGAGAAATATTTTGATGGCCTGTAATGTTAAAATTATTCATTTGATTAAACCCTCCAGTAACTGAGGCTAAAATCTGTGAGGTATTGAACCCTTTTACGCTTGACATCAGTACATAAATATGCCCTCCACCTTCGCTTTTTGTAGCAAAAGAAACCTTAGTGACATTAATAAGTTTTCCATCTTTAGGCTTTATTCTAAAAGTAAAGTATTCATCAGCTCCAAGAGAAGAAATTAAGTCTTTAGTGGTTTGGTTAGATGCCATTAAGCTACCATTTCCAAATCCGTCAGACCGTATTGACAAACCAATGCCAATAGTTGCGAAAGATATTCCTCCAGTGGTTACAATATTCGAATTAGCAAAGGTGGCATTGAAACCTAATGCGGTGTTAAGTTTTGTTTGGAAATTCCAACCCATTAACACTCCAGCAACAGATGTAAAATGGGCAAGTCCAGAAACAGTTACAATTGCAGTATCTGTAAAACCGCCTATATTAGTAGTGCCTGTAATGCTAGTAATGCCAGTGCCTACCCCAATTACTTTCCCTTTTAAGTCTACTGTGGCTACGGCAGTATTGCTCGATGCCCAACTTACATTCTTATTGCTAGCAGAAGCGGGCGTAACCGTTGGTATTAATTTAAAAGATTGTAGAAAAGTTAAATTGGTATTTTTTGGCGAAATCGAAACACCGTTCGGAGGAACAATATCAGCCAAACTTGTACCAGAATAAGGATGGTTGAATACAACATCGTAAATAGTATTGAGAATGGTATCGCGTATAGCATTGGAAATAGTGCCATAAGCTGAAGGCACTGTGATTCCACGAGGGTCTTGTTTATACATGGTAGCAAAAAAAGTCGCTCCCAGCATAAATGACCCCATATTATTTACATGAATTCCATCACCATAAAAGTCCCATATTGAATTGAGGCCAGTTATAGTATTTACCCCAGGAAAAGTAAAGTTTCCTGCCTGCATTTTTTGATTAAGTGCATACATCACATCTCCGCATGGAATCAAGCTTGCAGGCTTTGGCATCAAATTGGCATCTCTTACCGCATTCATCAGATTTATAAAATACGACTTTTCTTCAGTTGATTGTCCGCCAGAGCCATAAGTACCAAGCCAAAGCTTGTTCCAATCATGTGCTGTTGCATTTTGATATGTTTTTCCTTGGGGCACTCTTGGATAACGTGAATAAATGTATAGCTGCAATTGATCTACATTACTGCGATTTGCTTTTATATAGGTAGTCCATTTTTCGATGGTTGTCAAGTCTCCATCACTTCCATTAATTCCTCTATCGAAGGGCTGGAAAGATATACAATCCCAATCGTAATTTGCCAATGCTGTGGGCCAGTAGCCATAAGGTGATTCGGTAAAACCTCCTGTCGGACTATCATACAATAAAAATAAAGGCGAACCTGGAATCATGTGTCTGCCAAACAGATGGCTATTTCCTTTCTGATTGCCTATTGATTGAAAGCCTCCAAAGTTTATACCATCGGTTACGCTATTCCCGAAAGTATATATTCTATTGGTGATTTGGGCATTTAATGAAAGTACGCAAAGTCCAATTAATGCGACAAATACAATTTTTAATTTCATGCTTGATATAGTTGTTATCTATGTAATATGTTACGAAAATAAAGGTTATTGCTGTTGTTTACAAAATTGTATTGGTATAATACAATTTTATTTAATAGTTATTTTAAATTTGGTTAAAATATTATTGCATAACTATTTGATATTCAATTAGTTATAATAATTTTGGATATCTTATTTATATTATACGAAGAAAAAACATAATTATTTTCTTTAATTTATCAATTTCAATTATGATATTTGTATAAATCAAATAAATAATATAAATAAAGTTATGGAAAAATTTATTACCAAATGTAATTGTTCGTGCAGCAATTTTTTGGGCAAACTCTATAGTGTGCAGTCAATGAAAGCCATTTTTGGTTTTCTACTTGCAATAGCATCACTTTCATCAAATGCAGCAAATCCACTTTCAATTGGTGGTGCAAATTTCGACAAGATAAATATAGGCTCTGGGGAAAATTATCTTATTATAGGTGGAATCAATGATAATGATCTTGGGGATCAACCAATTACTTTCACAGCAGCTTCTAATAATACTAATTTAATAAGTGTTTTAGGTGTATCTTATGTAACTGGTCATTCAGCGGCAGTGATCACATTTAGAGATCTAGGTGAAAGAGGCAACGCTGTAATTACGCTAACAGGAAGTGATGGCGATGGAAGTGTCAGTAAATCATTCAATGTAAATGTAGGTGCTAACTATCCTGCAGGTCTAAATTTCGGTATTTATGATATCGTATTTTGGATGCGTATTGTTCCTAATGAACAGCAACCAGTTGCCTCTACAGTAACACCCTCTGCCTCAGTAACTGATACAGATCCCATTCTTAATGGCATTAATATTACAAACCTGCCGCTTACAGTGGGCTGTGATTGCTATTCTTGTTGCGGAGGAACGAAAAATGGGTCATTTTACACTACAGGCTATTCCGGAGTAATAGTTCCCACAGCTACTGGTATTTATTTATTTACTGTCGATTTCCAAGATGGGGTTGAATTTTGGCTAGGTAACGATGCAAATATTCCAACTGAATACCCTGTTCCAAGACGTGGATTTCAAAATTGGGATGCTAGAAATGGAAATACAATTTCAGATACAGCCTGGCTAGTTGCCAATAAACCTTATGGATTTAGAGCCGCAAACTTTGTAGTTTTCAGCGAAAGATTTTCTCTAAAAATGAGTTACCAAGGAACAAATCCGAACGCAGTTACTACAGTTACTGCCTTGAGTTTAGGTCTGGTAGCTATTACCACTCCTGGTTTTAATGCCGCTACTCAAGGCAAAAGTTTCGCCTCGCTAGCAGCAGGTATTACAAAAGATAATATTTTTAACACAGGTGCTGTTATTTCTTCACCTTTCGTTTATACTACTTTTGATCCCATACCACCAGCTTCACCTACTGAGCTAGTATCGTTAAGAAAAAGTACTGCTTCAATTGATATTAAATGGAATAAACCAATTGGGGAAACTACTAATCCATTTAATGGATATAAAATATATGTAAATGGCACACTTAATCGTACTCTAAATGGTACTTTGAATACTGCATCGAGTATTTACAACTTGTTACCGGGTGTTCCATACACCATTATGGTTACGGCATTCGATTTAAGTGGGAACGAATCTGCCCCAAGCAATGTGATTTTCCAATCTACTTACGGAGCTGATATTTCTGCCCCAAGTGCCCCAAATGTGATGGTGGATACAACTGGCGATATGAGTGCTAGAATATCATGGACAAATGCTTCAGATATTGAGTCAGGGATATATGGCTATAAGGTGTATGTAAAAGTTGGTGGGGGGAGCTTAACTGGTTACAATACAGATACAGCTAATGTTTCTTCAATGATTTTAAAAACCTATTTGCCCAATACTCTTTTAACTGTAGAGGTAGAAGCCTATAATGGTGCGGGTCTTATTTCTCCAAGAAGCAGTCCGACTGAAATTACCTTGCTAAGTTTCGATCCATTGGTACCTTCTCCAGGAGTTAAAAAAGGGGCTGTAAATTTCGTGCCAAAGTTTGTCGGCAATAGCGATGGATGGGGAATTAATGCCGCGTGGGAGGATGAAGACAACTATAACACTGCCGCTAAAAATCTCTTAAAAGAGTTAAATGCAAAACAGATAAGGTGGGGTGCATTGAACGCAAATCCCTATCGTTTCGAAGATAAAATTGGGCTTACTGCCAAACGTTACGCTGCTGGCAATGCAATTACTTATGTGGCACAAGGTGCCACCACTAATGGTGTATCTTATGGCAAATTTATTAAATTAGCAGAAGAGCTAGGCATTACCGCTTCTATTTCCATTGGCACTGACAGTACGCCAGCTTCAGATTGGAGGTTAGAGCCTGAACTTACTGCCAAGCTATTTGTAGCTTATATTGGTGGTTCACTAAATACCCCTGGCATATCAGAGGCTGAGAAAGCAGTAATTAATAAGAGACTTCAGGAAGGGTACAGTGCACCACTGTTGGCTAATACCAAAGGAATAATTATCGAATTTGGCAACGAGCCTTGGGGTGGAACAAATAAAAATGGTTTGACAGATGAAAATGCTGATCACAACTCTGACAGCTTTCGCGACTATAATAATTATGGCGTTTGGTGCAGGCGTTTGGCAAATGGTTTTAAATCATCTGTATTCTTTGATTCTACTAAAATAAAACTATACTATAGTGGTAGATATTCCGATCTAGAAGAAAGTTATGGTTTGCATGAGAAAATGGTAAATCGTACAGATGATGAAAAATCAAGGGGCATAGTTGATAAGGTAGATGGCATAAGTGTTGCAGGCTACATGGGTGGAAACCTAGGCTACGATCCTTTGATACCGAAAGGGAAATCGGAGGGAGATTATTATAAAAATTCATTTGAGGTAATGGCAAGAAGGCTTAATGGATTTAACCCAACCATCGATATGGATTATCTCCAATCAGGTAAAAAACGCCCTTTCTATCTCTACGAATCAAACATGACGCGCCCAGAATACAATAAAAGACTTGGCCAAGCGATAATGATGACAGATTACTTTGTTTCAGGTACAAAATATGGCTCCGTGTATCCATGCATGTTTCAGTTAGATGGATCAGAATGGGGAATAACTGATGGCAGTCTTAGATTTCCTTGGTTTCACATGGGTAAATACATCAATACGCACGCGAAAGGTCAATTGTTGAAATCATCGGTGGCATCACTAGACAAAGTAACAAATGAAAAAGGTGTGGTATTGAAGTTGGAACCAGTATCTGCCAATATGTTTTATGAAAATGGTGCTTATAAGCTAGTATTGATAAGCAGAGATTTCGAGAATTCGTTCAATACACAACTAAATTTCCCAGATGAAATTGGTGTTCCGAATACGGCTAAAAAGTATATGATCACTGGTACAGATTTTAGCACTAGCAGTGTAATTATAGATTCTGCAGATATCTCGTTTAGCAATAATGTGATTATGGAAGTACCAAAACACTCTATGATTATAATCACTTTCTCTGGTAACAACCTGGATGCAACTCAAATGCCATTAGGATATAATGCTCATAGATCACCTACTTCAGTTGCCATAAATTCTGAAATTACTGATGGTTATGTAGATGAAGAAGGCATTTTGGTTTCACTCCCTCGCACAGCAATTTTCACTATTAGTCGTGAACCTAGTGATGCTATTGTAGAATTAACTTGGAAAGTATTAACACCTGACGCTACAGTGATACCGACAATTAAGGCTTCAAGAGATACACTTTCTGTTCAATTTGCTGAATGTTTCGAAGGAACCAAAACTATTTCTATAGCAGGTAATGTAATGGATGAACCTGAGTTTGCAAATCCAATTATCAAAGAGATTCAGATTTCCTCTACAATTGATAAAAATGGCGATCCTTGTCCTGGTTATTTATCTACCAAAAATGGTGAATCAAGTAAACTATTCAAGGTTTATCCTAACCCATCTACAGGTAGCGTTACGCTAGAATCCAGCATAAATGGAAATTATAAAATATATTCTATTCAAGGTAACTTGATAAAAGCTGGTAAATTAGGAGATGGAATACTTGTTGAGAGTATGCAATTAAATGCTGGAATATATGTAGTGACATTTAACAATAGTACTACATCGATTACTAAAAAATTGATCGTAACACATTAGTATTAGATTAGTAG
>CAZMFZ010000082.1:0-17033 GCA_964565665.1 uncultured Bifidobacteriaceae bacterium
CATGCTGCTGGTAGTGGTTTTGCCATGTGTACCGGCTACTGCTACGGTTATCAAATCTTCTGTCAATAAACCCAAAACCTGCGAGCGTTTCATTAAAATATATCGCTCGGTTTCAAAATATTGCAATTCTACATTGTCTTTGGGAACTGCAGGGGTGAAAACCACCAATGTTTCAGGCTTTCTATAAAATGCCGTTGGAATTCTGCCCACTTTGTTGTCGTAGTGAATATCCATGCCTTCGGCTTCGAGCTGTTGGGTTAGTAGGGTTTCTGTCTTATCATAGCCACCAACATGGTAGCCTTGTGCCGCAAACCAACGGGCAATAGCACTCATTCCAATGCCGCCAATACCTAAAAAATATATGTTTTTGTAGTCTGAAATTGTCAACGTTGTAGGAAATTAATGCCTTTAATCTAAGTAATCTGTAAGTAAATATCGAAAGTAGTTTCTACGATTAATATTACTTTCTATTATGCCTTTGGTTTCTAAAAAAGTAGGTTCTCCATTTACTGAAGGGTATCTGATATCTATTCCAATTATCAGCCCATTTAAATACATCATAATCTATTTCTTTAAATTCATTGATCGTATTGTGCAATTTTAACAAATCATTGACAAGCAGAAATGGCTGATTTATCGAAATAAACATGGCTTAAATGTATTTTGAAGTACATTGTTGGCAGAGCACACAAATTATATCAGTCAATTCTAAAGAATTTTGAAGTAAAATTGTAATTTCTTTATATGCATTTTCATCTTAAATATCCACTTCTTGTAATTTTCATTATTTTCTTTCATAAACTACTTTACTATTATTTGAAATTTGGTATAAAAAAGATAATGTTTTGAGCGCAGCGTCTTTAATTTGAAACGGATTACAAACCAATAGGTCGAGCGCAAAATCTCTTTTCGTAAAATCTGTTCTAGTCTCTTTTTGGAGTGATATATTGTCTTTAATAAAATCTTTTACAACCAATAAAGCCAAGTCGCCACTTGTAGTAGGATTTCCATCGGCATATGACCCAAAAAGAACAATCTTTTCGGGATTATGATTTTTTGCAATCTTATCTACAACTGCTTTCATTTGTTCTTGCGTGATCATTTTAACTTTTCGACATTTTAATCAACCAATCAATTTCAATATTTCATCTACTATCTCTTCTGTAGCTTTTGGCTTGGCCAGCTGCTTTAGATTTATTGTCAAATTTCTGCATTTTTCGGCATCGCGTAGCAGATTTAGAGCTGTATTTACCAGTTTTTCGCTTGCTTCGTTGTCTTTTACTAGTATTGCCGCATTTTTATGCACCAAAGCCATGGCGTTTTTGGTTTGGTGATCTTCCGAAACATTGGGTGAAGGAACTAGAATAGCGGGTTTGCCAATAATGCAAAGTTCGCTTACCGACAAAGCCCCAGCTCTAGAAATGATAATATCAGCCGCTGCATAAGCCCAGTGCATTTCGGAAATAAAATTATGAATTTTGACTGCTGAATGCTGAATTTGAGTAGTGAAGTTCTTTCCAGTTTGCCAAATAAGCTGATAGTCTGCCTCTATTATTTTTTGAATGTCTTTTTCAATGGAGAGGTTGATTGTGCGTGCACCCAAACTGCCACCAATCACTAAAATCGTTTTTTTATTAGGATGAAGTTTGAAAAAAGTAAGGGCTGGAAGTCTTAAATATTCTGTATCTAATATGTCTTTTCTAACAGGATTCCCAGTAAGTACAATTTTTTCTTTCGGGAAATATTGTGCTACATCCTCATAGGCTATACAAATTTTCGAGGCCTTCTTCCCTAACAATTTATTGGTGATACCTGCAAAGCTATTTTGTTCCTGAATCAACGTTGGAATTTTCTTTGCCTGAGCACACCATAAAATCGGACCACTTGCATAGCCACCAACCCCAATTACTACGTCTGGTTTAAAATTTTTAATTATCTTTTTGGCATGTAACAAGCTATTTATCAGTTTGAAAGGGAATTGCAGGTTTTTGAAGATGTTTTTAAAATTCAACTGACGTTGGATACCTGCTACATTCAATCCAATTATTTCATAACCAGCTTGGGGTACTTTTTCCATCTCCATTCTTGCTTCAGCACCTACGAAAAGAATATCCACTTCAGGAATTCTAAATTTTATTTGGTTGGCAATGGCTATGGCAGGGAATATGTGGCCGCCTGTACCGCCTCCTGATATTATAATTTTCACTTTTTATTTTTTTCTAAATTTGTGATGTCAATACCGTCCTTTTCTCTCCCTGCAGCTTTTTTTCCCTCTATCAATTGTTTATAATGAATCAAGCGCACTTTTATTTGTTCATCTTCATACCAGATTGCCAAGGGAAAACAATCATTGAAAGTTAGCCCCTTTACTGTGGTCATTAAATCTATTCGATTGGGCGTTTTTCCGAAACGAAACACTTCAGAATCTACATCTGAAGAAAGAAATTTTTCAGATGTCATGTCAAAAATTGGCATTCCGAATGAAGAAAATGCTTTGACAATTTTTAGATAGTTTTCGCCTGTTCTATCGACCCAAATATCCATATCACCAGTTACTCTTCTATATCCATGTAAAATAACAGAGTATCCACCTACTAGAATATAATCAACTTCCGCCTCGTTTAATGCCATAATAAAATCCCGAAAATCGTCATTGAAAATATTTCCCATCTTGTCAGCTATTTCGTTTCACGATTTCAAATGCCGATTTATCCATCATAGGCCACGGCCTATTAACAAAACCATATGCCACACTTATTAGATATGCCGCAACTTGCAAGCCTTCTTTTTCTGTCAAATTCGAGTAATCATGACGCTCTGTTTCTTCATCCATTTTACCCATGGAAAAAGTAGTGCGATCCATTTTAAAATTATTTCGATTCATATAAAAAGCAGTATTTTCAACATTAGTATTTCTAGTAAAACCATTCTATCCTCAATTCACTTATAAGACTCTATAAACTCCCTGAAGGCTACCATAAATTACTTTTCTATTCTGTTATCCTCTATAATTTGAGCCATTTTTTGAAAAGTTGGGTACGTTTGTATTAAACGGTCCCATTGGGGTTTGTTTTCTTTCTACCCATCCAATTTCTTTTAGGTTCATTTATATTTTAGAAGGCTGATGATTCGTTGCAATATGGATTTTATTGGTTTTCTTCAACTTCACCTCTACTTACACTCAATATTATTCCCAAAGAAATACCTGTAAATAGCAAACTTGTGCCACCCATACTCACTAATGGCAATGGCAATCCCGTAACGGGTCCAAGCCCGACAGCTACACCCATATTTACCAAAGCCTGCATAACCAATGCAAAACTGAGCCCTGCAGAAAGCAAACCACCAAAAGCCCGCTCGCTATTCGCCACAGTTACCATGCCCCGATAAAGCAGCACTAAAAAAAGAAAAAGTACAACTACGCCACCAAAAAGCCCATATTCCTCAATTACAATGGCATATATGAAATCGGAATACGGATGTGGCAAAAAATTTCGCTGTGTGCTATTGCCAGGCCCTTTGCCAACCACCCCGCCAGTAGCAATGGCAATATAAGATTGTTGCAACTGAAACGACATTTTATCGGGGTCGCTAAAGGCTTCAATTCGCTTTTGTACCGTTTTGAATCGCTCGCCTTTAAATAAGGCTACGCCACCTAAAAACACCCCACAAGCTCCTAAAATCAACATATATTTCATCGGGACTCTACCAATAAATAACAGCAGGCCAACACAAGAGAGCAAAACTATGGCAGTAGAAGCATTGGCCCAAGCTATCAATCCACAAACTATTACCGTCCAGCCCATCAAAGGCAAGGCATATTCTTGCACATTTTCTATGTTTTGCTGCTTTTTTGATAAAATAGATGAAATATGGGTAATCAATGCAAACTTAGCCAAATCTGACGGCTGAAATGTGATACCAACAATGGGAATGCGAATCCACCTTGAGGCGGAGTTTACTTGCTCGCCAATAAAAATTACCGCTATTAATAAAGGAATGGAAATTATCAAACAGATAAGTGCTATTTTTCCATAATATCGATAGTCTATTTTGTGTGTAAGCCACATTACGCCAAAGCTCAAAGCTAAAAATGAGATTTGTTTCACTAAAGGCATTTCGGTGTTTCCACCATATTTCTTAAATGAATAAGCTCCCGTTGCCGAATAAACAGTGAGAATGGAGATAATGCCCAATGTGATAGCTACTGCCCATATTACCGGGTCGCCCTTCAAATTGCGTTGTATCCATGTTTGTTGTAGTGCTTCGGTAGATTCCATAGTAACATTTCCAAGGTGAAATCGCCATACTTATAGTCGCTGCTGGAAACTATGGGCTAATCTAGTTGAAGACTGAATAAAGTTCTCCACAACTTCAATTTTTACATTATTTGCTTAATCTTTCTGATAAAAAAATCAAAACAACAATGGTCTGTTGGCACTTTCTTGCAGTGAAATCATAGTTTCAGTACGCTCAATGCCTTCAATTTTTTGAATTTTATCGTGCAGCAGAGCCATCAAATGCTGGGTATCTCTGCAGATAAGTTTTGTAAAAATACTGTAATTGCCTGTGGTATAGTTCATTGATAATATTTCAGGTACATTTTTCAATTCGCTCACCACTTTGTCGTATAGAGAGCTTTCTTTTAAGAAAATACCAATAAAAGCAGTGATATCATAGCCTATTTTGGCATAATCGATAATGAGTTGTGAGCCTTTCACAATTCCCAATTGTTGCATTTTCTTCATGCGAACATGCACCGTGCCAGGCGAAACAAACACTTTTTGGGCTACTTCAGTATAGGCCATAGTGGCATCTTCTAGCAAAAGAGATAGTATTTTTAAATCAGTATTGTCAATTTCATAATCTGAAGTAGCATTCATGAATGTCAATTATTAAATATTCAATTAAAATAACAATTATTTGTTGATACAGTAAATATTTATCTAAAATACTATATTATTTGCAAGAAACAAATGCTTCTGTTAGTTTTGTGGCATCAATTAAGTAAAATGCGATTGGTACTACCTTGTAAGGTGTTGAAATTGGCAGACATGCCCTCCGTTCTCGAGGGTGGGGGTAAAAGTAGTAGGCAACCAAACTTCCCCGTGCGTTGGTTCGAATCCCGCCCTTACAGCATTTAGAAAAGGCTCTGAGTTTTCAGAGCCTTTTTTATTGCCCTCATTTAAAATTTTATTAGTAATATCGCATTATTTACAAAATTACCTACAAAACCTTTTGATTTACTTTACAAGCTTGTCAAATACCTACTTTCTGTTAGATATTCTTCCTTATTTCAACGATTTAAAAAAGCTTTTTGACCACAATGGATGGCTGGTACTGCTTGATGAAATTGCCATTATTATTTTCGCACTTTTTTTAATATATAAATGGAGAATATATTTTCTGAATCGACAAAGAAAAGATTTAGAACATTTGGTGGAAGAAAGTGCCTCTGAAATATCAAATAAAAATGAGGAAATACTAGCCCAGAAAGAGGAAATTGTACGCCAACAAGCTAAAGTAAAGGAGGTATTTGAAGAGTTGACCGATAGCATTAAAACCGCCCAAAGAATTCAGCAATCGTTTTTGCCACCCGATGAAGAAATAAAAAAATACCTACCCGATCATTTTGTACTTTACCTGCCTAAAGACATTGTGAGTGGTGATTTTTATTGGCTACATGTAAAATACGATAAAATTTATATTGCTGCCGTTGATTGTACAGGCCATGGCGTGGCTGGTGCATTTATGTCGATAATTGGCGGGAATTTGCTCAAACAAATTGTGATTGAAAACCCTACTCACAATGCAGGAGAAATTCTTCAACAACTTTCTGCAGAATTGATAAGTACGCTTCACCAAGATTCGGGCAAAGAATCCAGCAACGATGGCAGTATGGATATGTCGCTCTGTATCATTGATATAGACGAAAATTTGATACACTTTGCAGGGGCAAACAACCCACTTTACATTATCAGAAATGCCGAGATTGTGCAAATCCAATGCGATAAACGCAGCATAGGATTACAGAAAAATGCCAAACCATTTACTTTTTCAAATACGGTATTGGAAATACAGCCTACAGACAAATATTATCTGTTTTCCGATGGATTTGCAAGCCAGTTTGGAGGTGAAAATGGGGAACAAAAATTGAAATTTACACGGTTTAGAGAATTGCTTTTGAAAACCGCTGAATTGACTTTTGCCCAACAAAAAACCACCATTCATCGCGAACTAAAAGCTTGGCAGGGCATTACGGAGCAAACAGACGATATAATGCTACTTGGCTTTTCTGTACCCTTGAAAGATGATGAAGATTGGTAGAAAACTTCTACTATCTTCATCTCAAATATTTCAACTCCTGCTTATCGAAATAAAGAATTTCCCCTTCTTTTTCAATGGCAATTTTACCTACTTTGTCTATCCCTATTATTTTGCCTTCGAACATTTCTCCATCAATCATCTTAAAATCAGATAGTTGATTGAAGCGATACAACTCTTGTAAGTAATTTATCTTCAGGCTTTCAAAATCAGAAATAATATTGAACTGCGTGTTTTGCTCTAGTTCAAGTACTATTGTTTCCAGCAGTTCCACTAAATCAAAATGTGTTGAACAAATATTTTTTAACGATGTAGCATTCAGTCTACCAAATTCGGTTTGATTAACATTCAAGCCAATGCCAATTATAGCCCAAAAAGATTTATTGGCTTTTAATAGGCTTTCTATTAAAAGCCCCCCAACTTTTTGGTTTTGAAAATAAATATCATTCGGCCATTTTGCCTTAAAATATTCCCATTTACTACCCACATTATCTTTTATTGCTTCTAAAATACTCGTGCAAACTGCCATATTCAAATTGAAAACACAAGCAGGATCTATAAATGACAAATTCATAACCACAGAAAAAGTGAGGTTTTTATAAGGTTCAGTAAGCCATTCATTGCCTCTTTGCCCCTTCCCAGCTGTTTGCTCATTTGTAATTATGATTAACCCATTCTCTACATTATCATTTTTTAGCATTTCCATTGCAATAGCGTTGGTGGAATGACAAGTTGGCATATAAATTAATTTCTTGCCTAAACTTTGAGTATTGATAAGTGGGTAGAACAAGCAGAATAGAGTTTTAATCTTATAATTTCACTTCAAATATAAATAAATAGCTAAAAAACACCATCAATGGAAATCAGGTATTAATTTTGCTGATTCGCTTTGTACAAACATAATTAATGGCAAAAAAGAAAACCAATATTGATGGTAATCAGTTGTGTGACCTAGTAGTGAAGGGAATGCAGGATAAAAAAGCGGAGAGCATCGCGGTAATTGATCTAAAAAATATAAAAAACGCTGTAGCAGATTATTTTATCATTTGCTCAGGCACTTCCGATACCCACGCAAATTCTATAGCAGACACTGTAGAAGATGAAGTATTCAAAGGCACAGCCCAATGGCCTTGGCACACCGAAGGTAAAGCAAACCGAGAATGGATTTTGATTGATTATGTAGATGTGGTAGTCCATGTTTTCATTAAAGAAAAAAGACAGTTCTATGGCTTGGAAGAGCTGTGGGGCGATGCAGAAATTAAACGATTTGAAAATTAATATCACAAAATTAAATAATGGCAGAAAATAAAGTAAAGCCTCAAGATACAGCTAACGAAGCTGTAGAAGAAGCAAAACCAAAAGTAAAACGCCCTACTAATAAAGCAAAAAAGGCAAAATCTGGTCAAATAGATTTGGCACAAAGTGGAAACGAGCTAAAAAAAGCATTTAAAAAAGGTACAAATCCTGAAGGCTCCAATGTGCAAACCTATTTGATAATAGGTCTGATGGTATTTTTTGCTGTGATTGTATACCTTACACGGTCTGCCTCCACATTGGAAATTACTTCTAAGCGATTTGAAGACATGATGTTGAGCCACGATGTGAAAGATGTGGTGATAGTAAATGAAAAAAACGTAGAAATCACTTTAAAAGAAGAATCGCTACAAAATAAAAAATATCGAGACGAACTTTCAGAACGAGGTCCATTTCCGCTTACCCAAGGGCCACATTACCGTTTTCAAATCATTTCTCCAGAATCTTTTAAAGGCGATTTCGATAGAATAAATAAAAATTTGCCTAAAGAGAATCAAGTAGGCTACAAAATCGAACAACGTCAAGATTTTATGCAATGGCTGTTCAGTTGGGGATTTTTCATTCTACTCGCTGTTGGGTTTTGGTACATGATGCGTAGAATGAGTGGTGGAATGAGTGGCCCAGGTGGACAAATATTTAACATTGGCAAATCGAAAGCTGCACTTTTCGACCAAGACAACAAAGTAAAAATCACTTTTAAAGATGTTGCTGGGCTCGATGAAGCAAAGGAGGAAGTAAAAGAGATAGTGGAGTTTTTAAGAAGCCCTGGCAAATTCACCAATTTAGGTGGAAAAATTCCTAAAGGGGCTTTGCTTATCGGCCCTCCAGGAACAGGTAAAACTTTGTTAGCCAAAGCAGTAGCAGGCGAAGCAGGCGTGCCATTTTTCTCGCTTTCAGGCTCTGATTTTGTGGAGATGTTTGTAGGCGTAGGTGCTGCTCGTGTACGCGATTTGTTCCGTCAAGCAAAGGAAAAAGCACCCTGTATTGTATTTATAGATGAAATTGATGCCATTGGTCGCCACAGGGGCAGAGGCATGGCAATAGGTGCGAACGATGAAAGAGAAAATACCTTAAACTCTTTGTTGGTAGAAATGGATGGATTCGGTACCGATTCAGGTGTAATCATTCTTGCAGCTACCAACCGCCCCGATGTGTTAGATACTGCTTTGATGCGTCCGGGACGATTTGACAGGCAAATATCTATCGACAAACCTGATATTAAAGGTCGTGAGCAAATATTTAGGGTTCACGTGGGTGGTCTTAAATTAGCCGAAGATGTCGATACCAGAAAGCTCGCTTCTCAAACACCTGGTTTTGCTGGTGCCGAAATTATGAATGTATGTAACGAAGCTGCTCTTATTGCTGCACGTTACAACAAAGAAAGCATCGCTATGATCGATTTTCAAGCAGCGATAGATAGGGTAATTGGTGGGCTTGAGAAAAAATCAAAAATTATTTCTCCCGAAGAAAAGTTAATAGTATCATATCACGAGGCTGGCCATGCAGTATCGGGTTGGTTTTTAGAGCATGTAGATCCATTAGTGAAAGTGAGTATTGTGCCTCGTGGAGTGGCTGCGTTAGGGTATGCACAGTATTTACCTAAAGAGCAGTTTTTATACACCACCGAACAATTGTTTGAGGAAATGTGCATGACATTGGGTGGCAGAGTGGCAGAAGATATTGTTTTCGGAAAAATATCTACCGGAGCATTGAGCGATTTGGAACGAATCACCAAAATGGCTTACAGCATGGTAACTATTTACGGAATGAATGAAAAAATAGGAAATGTATCTTTCTACGATTCAAAAAATACAGAATATCAGTTCAACAAACCTTATTCGGAATCTACTGCACAAACAATAGATGAAGAAGTGAGAAAACTGGTAGACAGGGCTTATATAGTTACCAAAGAATTGCTTATTGAAAAGCGTGATCAACTTGAAATCATTGCACAAGAATTGCTCAAAAAAGAAATCATATTTCAACAAGATTTAGAAACCTTGATTGGCAAACGACCTTTTAAGAAACTCACCAACTATCAGCAATTTATGTGGGATACTGAAGAGGAAGAAAAAGAAGTAGCAGCCAAGAAAGCCGAAGAGGATAACAAAAAAGCTGAATCAGAACCTGCCGAAACTCCGGAAGAAAGTATACAGGCATAAAATTAATGCCTAATTAGCAATACTTAATGTGTATGGCGGTTGGACATTGAAACAGACATTAACCTAGGAACCTAGGTTGATGTCTGTTTTTTTGGAAGGTCAAATTATATTGGATAATCGCCACCAGCAATAAACGTTGCTTTAAAAGATATCAGGTGAAATGGATGATATTCAGCTCTAGTACTTAATTGAAATTAGAATCATAGTTGTTGCTAAATTCATGCTTACTAATGTTAACGTATTGTGTTATTGACTTGCAAGCATTCAAATGCAGCTTTCAATCATCAATCCAATACAAAAAGTTTTCCAGTAGCTGTTCCCGAACCATCTGATTTTGAGGTGAGTACCACATACACACCCGGCTCTATTTTCTTGCCATTATAGTCGCGACCATTCCACTGAGCAGTGCCGCCATTGGCATTAGCTTCGTATAATAGCCTGCCATTGATGTCGGTAATTTTCACTACTGCATCGGTAGCCAACCCTGAAAAGCCAATTGCACCGGAATAGTTAGTCTTCACAGGGTTTGGAAATATCAATACCGAAGGCTCGTTGTCTTCGCCTTTAGTAGCAGCTTCTCTGAACGATACTATGCCTTTATCTGTACCTATAAATACCTCGCCCGTTTTTTGATTTACAGCCACAGAAACTATGGCATTAGATAGCAAGGGGCTATTTTCTGTATTAAAATAATGCACAACCTTATTTCCTTCAGCATTGAAAAGATAAATTCCATTGTTGGTGCCGATCCACTTTCTATTGCCACCGTCTACATCAATACAAGTGGCTACTTGGTCGAATAGCAATGGTCGGTTTTCGTAAATGGGAATAGTAGCATCGAGCGTACCCATACTGACTATACTTTGAGGATTGTAAAATACACACACACCATTGTTTGTTCCCATCCAAATATCTCCATTTCTATCTTTTATCATGCAACGCACTATAATGTCGCTTAGGTTTCCTACGCTTACCCCTTTTATTAATCGTTTGTAAATGGGCAAACCTCCACTCAATGACGATTCGTTGAACACAAACACACCTGCATCGAATTTCTCATTTCCGCGCACCCATACATTACCTGCATTGTCGGGCAGTATTTGCATAGGGTAAGTTGAACCAACGTATAAGGGATAGGTAAAACCTTCGCAATTTCCATTGTTAAATTTGCGAATACTGGGCGCATTGCTAAAACCTGAGATATTCACAAACCAAAGTATTTCTGTATTGGAGTCATAGTAAATATCCATTACCCTATGCCCGGTAAACTCAACTACGGGGCAACTTCCCTCATAATAGGCTTTAAAATCATTGCCATTTTTTTCAATAATGCCATCCGAAGTAGATGCAAAATAAAATTTTCCATTTTGCCTATTTAGCTCTACAGATGAAAAATCACGTAATCCGAGTTCGCTTGGTCTTTTGTTGCCAAACCATTCTCCTTTAGTAAAATATGAATAATTTCCGTTACGAAAAGCTGGTGTGGTAACTCTATCTTCCGGACCTCCTGAAAAATGAAACACATTGTCGTCAATCGCTTTTAAATTAAACACTAAGTTATTTAAGGGGCCATTGGGCAAATATTTATTTATTTCCCCTGATATAGTATTGTATTTAACCAGACCTTCATTTTCATCTGCCATCCACAGCATTTTATTATCAGCTTGGTCTGTAACTATCGCGTTTACTGAGCCTACTTCTGTTAAAGATTGGTTTGTAGAATCTTGATTAGTGATGCTTCCTAATTTTCCAGCAGAGAAAAGCCAAGTTTTATCATTGAAACCACTCAAGGCAGTTATTGCCTGTGTAGTGTTAAATTTCAATTTCCATGCTGTGTCTTTTTTATAGACTCCCTTGCCCTCTAATACTGCAAATAATTTTAGGTTGGTAGCGGCTAGCTTATTAACAGCAATGTTTGGCGAAGTTGAAATAATGGGCAATTTCTTCCAATTGTTAAAATCCATAAGGTTTTTTGTATCAAATTTTGATGCATATAAACCCTTTGTGCTAGCTATAAATACACTATCTGCAATAGAAATAACGTCATTGGCTAACAATGAAGAGCCATTTTCGCCAATATTTAGCCATGTTTCTTGTATTTCCAATTTTACCAAATTAAGCAACACAACACCAAAATCGCAAGCAATGATGGCAGTATTTTTGTGGGCATTAATGGCATTGATACTTTTAGAACCTGTAATGTTGGTAGCGTTAATTATATGAGGAATATTGATAATGGTGTTGTTTTTGATTACATCAATATTTCCCGATTTATAGCCGATTACAATCGATTTGGTAGGTTGATGGTAGAATAAAGCGTTTATTTCTAAATCGCTCAACCCATCTAATTTTGATATTTTATTTATAGAATTTTCATCTTTATCTAAATAAAAAAGGCCGCCTTCTGTGCCACAATATATTTTGTTTTCAACTTGGACTATAGTTTTCGCATTGTTGAATGAAGTATGAAATCGCCATGTGCCAATGGGAATATTGCCTGTTTGGGCTTTACCATTTAAGAAGAGGATGAAGGAAATGAAAAATAAAGTCAATAATTTGAATTTACTCATAAAAATATTTTCGACTGCGTGGTTCATAACTTTCTTTTTCACCTAATACTATTTCTTCTTTTGATGCTAATTTTCTAAATGAATATGAAGCCAAATCGCCCGACTTCTCACAAATGGCATGAAGTTTGGTCACAAATTCGGCAACTGCAAGTAAATATGGCATAGCTCCAAATGGCTTTCCAGTATAGTCCATATCAAGCCCCACCACTATTACTCGCCTTCCAGCATTGGCCATATGATTGCATACTTCAACGATTTCATGGTCGAAAAATTGTGCCTCGTCTATGCCGATCACATCTGCATTGTCGGCTAAAAGCAATACTTGTCGGGCAGTGGCCACAGGTGTAGCTTCCAAATATTGTGCGTTGTGTGAAACCACATTATCGGCATGGTAGCGGGTTTCAAACTCAGGTTTAAATACTTTTACTGTTTGATTCGCTAGTTTCGCTCTATTGATTCTGCGAATAAGCTCTTCGGTTTTGCCCGAGAACATGCAGCCGCATATTACTTCAATCCAGCCACTTTTTGTAAGGCCAAAGGCGGGTTCGGTAAGCATTGTATTATTGATTTAACTAAAAAGGTCGAATGAATTCATCCGACCTTTTTAAGATTTTGTATTGGTAAAAGATTATAAACTCAGCTCAGAAGTGAAATACCATTTGCCATCAATTTGAATGGCTACATATACAATATCACGCTCAATTCCTTCCTGAATAATCGGGATAATGCTCTCTTTCAATTCAATTGGGGTATAGTTTGATTGATTGTAATCAAACACTTCTATCAATGGCAACTCTACCAAATTCAAATCAATTTTCGTTTTATCAATGTATTTACAAATATTTTCAAAATAGCTCACCTCTTCGTGAATGCTGAAGCCAAATTCGCGTTGAAAATATTTTTTCTTTTTTATATCTCGCAACATTTCAGCTACTTGGGCTTCTTGTGCTTGCGTGAAGCAATAGGATACATATAAGTTTTTATCTTTCGATTTCAATGCTTGTAGCAAAATGGCGTGTAATTGCTGTAAACTATCGGCACTTTTGTGTACTACTACCAAAGTGTCAGTAGCCAAGGGTGAGCTGGTTTCTGAAGTTTTTTGGGATTGCTTGTTGCACGATGCCAAATACATAACGGCAAGTGAAAGCAAAGATAATTTCAATAAATTTTTCATAAAATGAGAAATACGTTTAGGGTTTAAAATTTGTATTTTACAAATAACTTGATTTTTAGGTTTTTACCCAAATTTATCTTCTTATTTAACTATCTATGCTTTGCCTCATGTTTTATATTCTGAATTTCAAGCATTTCAAAAGCCTTTTTTCGCTTCTGCTCTCTTTTTTGTATTAATACTTTCTGCTGTTGTATTGATAAAATCTTTACTATTCTTAGTTCAGAATCGTGTTTTATCTCAAGAATCACCATTCGGCTTTGCATTGGATCTTCATAAAAATCGAAAGAAAGAAATTTGAGAGAATCAATTTTGGCAACCTCAATGCTATAAATTTTCTTGATCTTGGTATATTGAGTGGGTGTGAGTGCCACATCTTGATTTATTGTATTTGTTTTTTGCCTTGCAATTTTTTCTAAAGCCAGTTTATCGACACCTATTTTTCGTTTTTCATATTGAGAAAAACCCAAATTCGTATTTAAAAGTATTAATATAGCTATTAATATATAGTGTGGCACGGTGATTGTTTACTTATTTAACACAACGCAAATACTTCAAATTATATATTTCGTTAGAGGGACTGAGCAAATAATATTAAGCTATAAACTTAATATTTCGCATCAGTCCCTTTAATTTTGCCCTTTTTAGAGCTGATTTGCTGAATACTTTTTCAAAAGTTTCGTCTTTCATATTTTCCCAATCTGTCTTTTTCCATTCAAATAGTTCTTGCAAAGGCGTAAATTCATCAATAGTAGTAGGCTTAGCAAAGCGATTCCAAGGGCAAACATCTTGGCAAATATCGCATCCGAACGCCCAATCATTCATTTTTCCTTTAAATTCATTTGCAATGGGCATATTTTCTTTCAACTCAATAGTGAGATATGAAATACATTTGCTTCCATCTACCACATATTCAGTAATGGCATCGGTGGGGCAGGCATCAACGCAACGGGTGCAAGTGCCACAATAATCTTTTATTGGGCCATCGGCTTGCAATTCTAAATCTATTATTAGTTCGGCTATGAAAAAGAAACTGCCTATTTCTCTATTAATCAAATTGGTATGCTTGCCTAGCCAGCCAAGGCCACTTTTTTCAGCCCACACTTTATCCATTACAGGAGCAGAATCTACAAATACCCTGCCCTCAACTTTGCCAATTTTTTCTTCAATTCTAAATAGAAAATCAAATAGTTTTTCTTTTATAACTATATGGTAATCACTGCCATAAGCATACTTGGCTATGTTGTAAGTTTCACCAGATTTATCTATTTCTTTCTTAGGGTAGTAATTGAGCAGAAGTGAGATTACAGACTTCGACCCGGGTACAAGCTTAGTAGGATTGAGCCTCTTGTCAAAATGATTTTCCATATACATCATTTGCCCATGCATTTGATTTTTAAGCCATGTCTCTAAACGCGGAGCATGCAATTCTAAAAATTCTGCCTTAGAAATACCACAAAAATCAAACCCCAAATCTTTGGCTATTTCCTTGATTGTGAGGGTATTTTGTATGATGGATGGCATCTTATACTGTTCTAATATTTTGATCTAAACTTAGATGAATAAGATTGCTCAAATACATTAACCATTTTCAAGGCTATCAATTTCTAGACTTTGGCATCGGCAACCAACTGAGGTGCTGATTCTACTTCTTTTTTCAAAAGCCTCAAATCTTTGCCTGTATCTACAATGTATACCCCTTTATTAGCCAAGGCATCTTTTGCTTGCATTAAATCAGAAAGCGAAAGCGTACCAATCAAATAATTGTAATCTTTTCCGAAGAATTTTTCACTTATTTTGTTCAATTTCAACGATTTAATATCGCTGTCGTTGGTGTAGCGTACATATACTTCAATCTCTACATCTGTAGTGTATTGCAATTTATCTTGCTGAAGAAATTTTTTGTATTCATATCGATAATTGTAAGTAAGTGCTGATATATCAGACAGCACGGCAGACCCCGTAGGATGCCCTCCTGCACCCTTGCCAAAGAAAAATTGCTTGTCGGCAAAAGCAGCTTCAACAATTACGCCATTATTTTCATAATTTACATTATATAAATAGTGGTGTTCGTCAACAAACTGAGGCATTACAAAAAGCGTTACCTGCTTTTCATTTAATTTTACGGCATTTGGAACTAGCCTAATCTTGTATCCTTTTTCTTTGGCATATTTTAAATCATGTACAGAAAGATGGTCGATACCATAATTGAATACTTCTTTTGGATTTACAAAAATGCCATACGCATGCGCTGCCACAATGCAAAGCTTGTATTTTGAATCGAAACCTGCCACATCGGAAGTAGGGTCGGTTTCGGCAAAACCTAGGTCTTGGGCTTGTTTCAGAGCCGTTTCATAACTCAGGTTCTCATCAAACATTTTGGTGAGAATATAATTAGAAGTGCCGTTGAATATGCCACAAACTGAGAAAAGTAATTCATTGTCGTAATACTCCTCCAGATTTCTAATTATAGGAATAGCTCCGCAAGTTGAAGCTTCATAAAGCAGGGAAACATTGTGTTTTTGTTGCAGTTGCACCAACTCTTCCAAATGCTCGGCTAGCATTTTTTTATTGGCTGTAATTACGTGTTTACCCGCTTTTAGGGCTGCCACTGTTATTTCGTAGGCTTCATCTGAATCGTTAATCAATTCGAGCACTACATCAATTTCAGGATTGTCAAGAATATCTTCTTTATCGTAAGTGAAGTGAAAATCTGGAATTGTTCTTCGTTTATCTCTATTTTTTACACATATTTTATACACATCGGCTTTTATGCCTTTGGCTTTATTCAACACATCGTACAAGCCCTGACCCACCACACCAAAGCCAAAAAGCCCCAACTTGATATTTTTACTCATTATTCTTAAAGCCCCCAAACCCCCGAAGGGGGCTCATTATTGGTTCAATATTCAAGGGTAATCCCTATTACAGGATGAATATTTAATTTATTAAATTTATCTCTTATTAATTTTCAGTTTTTAATCACTCCTCGACCTAATATTCAAATGTATTCAACTATTGTAAAAGTTTTGAATAATTCGTTCTATTTTTTGAGTCTCCATCAGAAAACCATCGTGCCCAAAAAGCGATTCGATAATATGCAATTCAGAGTTTTTAATGTGTTGGTGCATAAATTCCTGCTCTATATTTGGAAATAAAACATCGGTGGAAATGCCTATAATTAATGTTTTTGCTTTTACCGTAGCCAATGCAATTTCCACACTTCCTCTGTTGCGACCCACGTTGTGCGAATCGAGTAGGCGTGTCATCGACCAATAGGAAAAAGCGTTGTATCTTTTGCTGAATTTTTCGCCTTGGTACTGCTGATACGATATCGCTTTCAGATTTTCAAGTTCGTCAATATGGTCAATTTGCGTTTGCTGATAGGTTTCGTAGCTGCGATAAGAAAGCAATGCAATAGCCCTGGCTACTTTTAGGCCTTCAATTCCTGCATATATTTGCGATTCTCCCCAAGTTTTATCGGCACGAATG
>CAZMFZ010000083.1:0-17016 GCA_964565665.1 uncultured Bifidobacteriaceae bacterium
GCTGTTCGGGTATTTTACCTGTAGCGTCAGGTCCAACATTCAGCAATAAATTTCCATTTTTACTTACGCAATTTACCAAAGTTTGAATTACCAATTGTGGCGTTTTCCAGTTGTTGTCGTAGCGATTGTAGCCCCAAGAGTTGTTGAGTGTAAGGCACGATTCCCAAGGCTTAGGCTTTCCATCCGTATCTACAATGGCTTTTTCTGGTACAGTTTGCTCGGGGGTTTCAAAATCTCCATAATTGTCGCCATTTCCAAAAGTAGTACCATCGCCACCCAAACGATTGTTCATAATAATATCGGGTTGCAGTTGGCGAATCATTTGCACAAGCTCTTTGGCTTTCCATTTTTCGCCTTTCATTTCTCCATAAGAAAAATCGGTCCACAGCACATCTATTTTTCCATAATTGCTCATCAGCTCACGTACTTGGCCGTGCATATATTTCAAGTAATTATCCCAATTTATTTTTTCATCTTTAAATTTTTCGTTTCCGCGCATCGGATGGTGTGCATCATTATATTTTGGGTAATCGGGATGATGCCAGTCGATAATTGAGAAATACAAGCCTACCTTAATGTTTTCAGCCCGCAATGCTTCTACGTATTCTTTGATTATATCTCTTTTGAAAGGCGTGTTCGTGATTTTATAATCAGTCAGTTTTGAATCCCAAAGGCAGAAACCTTCATGATGCTTGGCTGTCAAAACCACATATTTCATGCCAGCTTGCTTGGCGGTTTTGGCCCATACTTTGGCATCGAACAGATGGGGATTAAAATTTTTAAAATAGGCTTCGTCATAAATTTCATTCGATATTTTCTCGTCATGCCTTACCCATTCGCCCCTAGCTGGAATGGAATATAAACCAAAATGGATGAACATGCCAAATCTGGCTTCTTGCCACCATTTTAAGCGTTCGTCTGCCGATTTTGGCTGTGCGAATACATTGGTGAAGAAAATTATTGTAATGATTAAATAGGAGAATGCAGTTTTGTGATTCATAGTGAAAATTAGAGGGTGAAATTTATCAAAATATATTAATAAGGTAAAATTTGTTGACATTCATATTGCAAATATTTCATAAGCATCGTAAGCAACTCGATAAAGATGTCCTTTATCCTTATCAATTTCAAAATCATATTTTGAAATTTCGCTAATGGCTCGCAGAAAATGGTCGTAAGAGTTTCTCTGTTCATTGATACAAGCTATAATTGCTTCGCCAGTCTCTTGTTCGGCCTCAATTATTATGCTTTTTACTTTGGAATAAAGCCAAATGATGTCGTTGGCTTTTAAGGTTTGATGAGAAGAAAGATTTGAAAAAGCTATCATTTAAAAATTTCATCTTGATTACCTTGTCAAATTTGGAATTAGCTTTCGCTGGTGTGATAAACCTGCCCATAATAAACCTTACGCTGCCTCTCACCTTTGAAATATTTGGAACATTCAAATTCTATTGATATTTGTTGGTGAGATTATTTAAACTTGAGTTAATCACTAGATAATAATTATACCAGCACAAATATAAATAATCGAATACTACAAATACCACAAGTACATAAAAATAGGGTTAGCCTTCCCAAGCCATTATCCAAAAATTATTGTAGCCTTCGCCAAGTTGAATTTTGAGTTGTTGCAGCTGGAGCAGCTCAAGAATAGATAAAAAATTGTAGATAATGGCAATCTTATCGTGCATCTCAGCTATTATTTCATCAAATGATACCCGTTTTTTGTTTTTTACAGTCTGCAAAATGAATTCCTTTTGTTGCTCAATCGTGTATGGATAAGGCGTAACGGTGTGGATAGGCTTTTGCTTGTCTGCATCAAGCCGCTCCATCACTTTTACATACACTTTTAGCAGCTTATACAAATCCAAATCTTGCAATTCCGATTCTACATTCGAAATTTCGCTTATCGATTTTATCTCCTGTACTATATTTCCTCGCTTTTCTAAAAGCAGCCGGTTTTCTTCTAGTTCGCTAAATGTGGCAATTACCGATTTATATTTTTTGTATTCCAACAAATGCTTTATCAATTCTTCCCTTGGGTCTATTTCATTTCCTACAGCATCAAGTTCGGGGCGAGGCAAAAGCATCTTGGCTTTTATGTGCATCAGCGTGGCCGCTACTAGAATAAATTCACTGGCTACATCTATATTATGCTCATTCAAGTGGCGGATATAATCTAAAAAATCATTGGTAATTTTAGAAATAGGGATGTCTTTGATGTTTAATTCATCACGTTCGATAAAAAAAAGAAGCAAATCAAATGGGCCTTGAAAAAGAGGGAGTTTTATTTCGAAAGACACTTTTTAGAATTTGGGTAGTGAGTATGGCAATTCAAAATTAGATAATTAAAGTGTATTCATGTTTTTCATCTGAAAATTTGAGCCTGTTAATAAATTTGAATTTGTAAAATATTTATATTTCATTGTATTATTTGTTGATTTTATTTGAACTCATTGATTAATCATTACGTTATTCGCTTTGATTTAGACCAACAAAATCATATTATAAAATAGAATATATGGTATCTCTTATAGAAAAAACAACACGCATAGAACACGATTTTCTTGGTGATATGGAAATTCCGAACAAGGCGTATTATGGAATTCAGACGTACAGGGCATTTAAGAATTTCAACATTACAGGTATAAAAATCAAGAGCGAACCCTTTTTTGTACAGGCATTGGCTTTTGTGAAAAAAGCGGCTGCCATGGCAAATAGAGATTTGGGAGTGCTAGATCCCTACATTGCCGAATACATCATTAAAGCCTCCGACCGATTGATAGCAGGCGAATTTCACGACCAGTTTATCAGCGATTTTATTCAAGGTGGTGCAGGTACATCTTGCAACATGAATGCCAATGAAGTAATAGCCAATGTAGCGTTGGAAATGATGGGGTACGAAAAGGGCGATTACCATTATTGCCACCCTAACAACCATGTAAACTGCTCTCAATCCACCAACGATGCCTACCCCACCGCCATTAAGATAGCCCTTTACAAAAAACTTGAGGAATACACCATGGCTTTGGTAGGTTTAAGAAATTCTTTCTCTAATAAAAGTAAAGAATTTTCTCGTGTGCTGAAAATGGGTAGAACTCAATTGCAAGATGCCGTGCCTATGTCGCTAGGTTCGGAATTTCATGCTTTTGCTTCTAATATAGATGATGAAATAAAATTGCTCACTTCCTCAAAACATCTTTTAACTGAGATAAACATGGGAGCTACAGCCATTGGCACAGGCATAAATGCACCTGAAGGCTATGCAGATTTGGTAACAGAATATTTGGTAGATATTACTGGAATTGAATTAGAAAAAGCCAAAGACTTAATAAAAGCCACCTCAGATACAGGCGATTATGTGCAGCTTTCCGCCTCACTGAAACGCACAGCCATCAAGATTTCTAAAATTTGTAACGATTTGCGATTGCTCTCTTCTGGGCCAAGAACTGGCTTCAACGAAATTAATCTGCCGCAAATGCAACCTGGGTCTTCAATAATGCCGGGGAAAGTAAACCCTGTAATTCCTGAGGTGGTAAACCAAACGGCTTATTATGTAATGGGAGCTGATTTGACTATCAGTATGGCAGCCGAAGCAGGACAGCTGCAATTGAACGTGATGGAGCCTGTTATTTCTTTTTCGCTTTTCACCTCCATTTCTTATATGGCACGTGCCGTGCAGACATTGAAAAGAGAGTGTATAGATGGAATAACGGCCAATGAAGACCATTGCCGCAATTTGGTGATGAACAGTGTGGCTATTGTAACCCTCATCAGCCCAATAATTGGCTATGAAAAATCATCGGCAGTATCGAAAGAAGCGTTAAAAACAGGTAAAACAGTGTATCAAATAGTAGTAAAAGAGGAAAAATACTTGACTGAGGAAAAATGGAATGAAATTTATTCTTTCGAGAACTTGATTAATCCGAAGTTTATCAATAGCTAATATACCAAAATACCAACAAGATTTTAAATCTTGTTGGTATTTCTATTTTTAACTCATTTTTTTTATTCTTAGATGGAGGAAGCACATTGGTGACTGATTTTATAAAAATAGCTACGCCTTTATGTGTCCCTGAGCTTCTCAGGAAAAATTCAAATTGCGGTTTCTATAAATCAGATTTTGTAACTCTCGATTCAGGGTTTGTAAAGGGTTGGGGTATGAGCAACCCCAAGGGAATGGTAGCTCAAGAAGTAATTAATTGGCGTCTGCTGAAAAACCAAAAGAATGACATTGGGCAAAACTGGGGACTTATTTGGGCTATATTTACATTGTTAAGCGCATTGAAAAATGAAGTTACCCCCCCAAAGGCGTGCACCATCGCCTAAATATGTGAGTCCTAGCCAAGGTGTTTTAGCTGGATTTGAGAGCCCGTTTGCCCAAAAATTAAATCCTCAAAACCGTTGGGTACTCCTTGCCAAACGTATTCCTTGGGATAGAATAGCTTCTGTTTATAATAAACAAATGTCTGGCTCAGCCGAAGGTCGACCGCCCTTGAGTGCTCGTTTGGTGATTGGTGCTTTATTTATCAAACACATCAATAACTGGGATGACAGAGAGACGATTCTCCAAATTCAGGAGAATATGTACTTGCAGTATTTTGCAGGCTATACCAGTACTACCGATGTCATTTTTGACCCCTCACTTTTTGTAGAGATTCGTAAACGCATGGGAGATACGCAGCTCAATACCCTTAATGAAGAAATTGTAAAATTGCACCTTTCTTCATTGAAGCCAGAAGCGAAACTGCAAAAAGTATCAGAAAAGGGTAAGAACACAGAAGGTGGTGAACCTATTGATGGAGCAAATAAGGTAGCTCCAGCTCAAGAAGCTACACTTATGCCAATAAGTACAGAACCTCCAGCTCAAAACAAACCTACCGTTGTTACCCGTCAGGGTAGAATGATTACCGATGCCACTGCTTGTCCACAAGATATCGCCTTTCCTACGGATGTGAATCTGCCCAATGACGCTAGAGAGAAGTGTCTTGTCCTGAAATAGGATACACAAATCAAGTGTAAAATATGGAAGAAAAAGGAGTTGTTTTTGGGGTTCGCAGATATTGTCTCGTCCTAAAAAAAGTTTGATGGTGAAGAACACCAACAAAGGCAGGATTTCAGGACAAGACAGATAGTTATTTTTTTCTCATCTCTTTACATTGAAATTCTAGCTAACACACCAATTTCACTGGCAAAAATCAATTAAACAATCCATTTATAGAAAAAACTTCAACTTTTTAAGGATAAATTAATAGTTATAGATATTTTGCGGCTCTTTAAACCCAATTCAAAAAATATAATAATGAGCAAGCACGCTTTAGATTTTATTAAGCCAAAGACAAAAACAACGCTAGAGCGTTATAAACTTGGTAACAAACCTTCTTTTGGGCATTTTGTTGAAGATTATGTAAGCCAAAAGATAGATGTGGTTGGCAATTTTGAGGAATTCATGGCCACGCGTCATGAATACTTCGATTTCTCAATTACGCCTCACCATTTGAAATTTTTCTTTACAAGAATGATTCCAGAAGTGGCATTGCACACAAAAGCACAAGATGAAAGAATAGTTCGTGAGCATTACGACCGTGGCAACGACTTTTTTGCCTCATTTTTAGGGCCACGTATGGTTTATACCAGTGGTTTCTGGCTTGATATGGAAAAAGACACCCTTGAAATATCTCAAGACAGAAAAATGCAAATGGTGTGCGAAAAGCTGCACATGAGTCCGGGCGATCGCCATTTAGATATTGGCTGTGGTTGGGGTACTTTAATTACCTATTCTGCCAAGCACTTTGGGGCAAACTCTACCGGAGTTACTATAGCCCAAGAAGGATACGATTGGGGAATGAAGCAAATTAAAGACAATGGTGTGAGCGATAGAGCTCGTATTTTGAGAATGGACTACAGAGATATTCCTAATGAGAAATACGACAAAATCACTTGCCTTGAAATGGGCGAACACGTGGGTATTCGCAAGTTCCAAAGATTTATCAATCAGATTTACGGCTTGCTTGACGATAACGGAAAATTCTACATTCAACAAGCAGGTTTGCGTGCCAATCCAGGTTTGCTTACCAAAGGTCCACATTGGGAAGATTTGATTTGGGGCTTGTTTATGAACGAATATATTTTCTCAGGTGCAGATGCAAGTACACCTTTAGCTTTCTTGACTCAATCACTGCAAGATGCTAATTTTGAGGTGAATACAGTTGAGAATATTGGAATCCATTATTCTATCACTATTCATAAATGGTATTACAATTGGCTTGCCAATGAACAATATATTTTAGATAGCAAATATGGTGCTTGGTGGTTCCGTATGTGGCAAATATTCTTGCGTTGGTCGGTAGATATTGCTGCCCAAGGTTCGTCCACTTGCTGGTCGATAGTAGCTCACAAAAACTTGAATAATGCAGACAGAGCTGGCTACATTGGCAAGTTGAATCTGGGTGAAAGAGCAAGCCATCTAGCTGTGCCTATTACTTTATAGTTTTTTATCTTTATCAATCAAGGTTCAAAAATTTAAAAACCCTGCCAAATATTAGTTTGGCAGGGTTTTTTATGGGGGGGGGTAAATTTCTAACTTCCAATTCACTTATTCAACTGCCAAGCTTTGGGATATTATTGAAAATAATGTTTAAATCGGTGCTGGTGCGGTAATCTTTGGCATACAAAATATTGAGTCGATAAATGGTAGCTTCATCAAGTGCCATATTTTGAAACTCGCTTGTGGGTGACAATAATCCCGATTTAAGTGAAGGCAACCTTTCGTCTTCCGCTCCTGAAAAGCCCACAAATGTTTTCTTGCCGAATAATACTTTATTAGTCTCTTTTATAAAAGCCATAGGGTTTTGCACAATCCAAACCAACACAGGCGTTGCAAATAGAAAAGCAAGGCTAAGTGAAAAATCTATCACACGTTTATTGCGGATATTATTGGCGTCTAATATAGCCAAGTGAATATCAAGTGTATAAAGTTCGCCTGAAGTCTCTTTATTGCTACTACCGATTATAAAATTGCTTTCATCAGGTACTATTTTAAAGTCTACATTTTGACTGCCAATGCTTGCCATCCATTCTATTATTTCGCTTGCGGGAATATTTTTGGCACAAAATATCACCTCACTAGGCTTGTATATTTTCACAATATCGGCCAATTTGGCTACCGTTCCCAAGTAGTTTTCATAGCCTGCCTCATATTTTTCAGTAGAGATAAATCCAAGTATATTGGCCTTCATTCCCGTATTGTTTATGAGTTGGTATACTCTTTGAGTTTCCGAATAATCGCCCACCACAATCACTTTTTTAGCCAATTCATCTTCAACCTGTATCTTTCTTGTTTTGATAAATTTGATAAAATAATGAAGCCCTATTACTACAATAGAAGCCCACAATGCACCCAAAATAATAATGGCTTTGGAAAAACGATATTCATCAAAAAAATTAGAGATGGCCGAAATTAATATAGTGCCTACTATTATGCCTCTGATTACACGATAAGCCTTGAAAGGCCTATCGTAGCCACCACTATAATAAATAGATAGCAACCATGTGGCGATATACATAGGAATGGTAAATGCTAAAAATTGTAGCGGATACATTCCCGGGGTATCTTTCACGCTGGTTTCCCAGAAAGTTTTAATAAAATACATGCCAGTAAAAATAAAAATAAAGCTAATAAATGGCACAAATGCCGCTTTTATGGCTCTGGAAACAATAGAAAATGCAGCTCTGGCATAGATGGCACACTGAATAAGACGGGTGAATAAGCCTGTAAATGCCCCTTTGAAATGTTTGCGTACGAAAATATTCATCGCTCCATAAAAAACAAGCACATAGTTAATACTTGATTTTTTGGTGCTTTCGCCCTTGTAGTGAATGATTCTGGTTTCGGGGAAATAATAATTTTTGTATCCTGCTTTGATAAGCCTGTACGACAAATCTATGTCTTCGCCATACATAAAATAGTCTTCATCAAGCAATCCGGCTTTATCTAGTGCAGATTTTCGCATGAACATATAGGCTCCCGAAAGCACTTCTATTTGTGCATTGGAGTCATTATCGACAAATCCTAAGTGATACCTTCCAAATTTTTCAGATTTGGGAAATAATTTCGAAAGCCCAATAATCTTGTAAAAAGCCACCCAAGGCGAGGGGAAACCACGCTTAGATTCGGGCAAGAAATCCCCTTTGCCATCTACCATATACACGCCCAAGCCTCCCGCATCGGGATGCAAATCCATAAACTGGATGCACTTTGAAAAGGTGTCTTCCTGCACTACCGTATCAGGATTGAGCAACAACACATATTCGCCTGTTGCTTTAATAATAGCCTGATTATTGGCTTTGGCAAACCCTCGGTTGTCTTTATTTTCAATGAGAATTGTATGTGGAAATTTAGCTTTTACCATTTCCACAGAGCTATCTATGGAAGCGTTATCTACCACAAATACCTCAGCATCAATTTCTTTCAATGCTTTCTCAACCGATTTGAGGGTTTGTTCTAAAAAATAGCAAACATTATAATTAACGATTACAATACTGAGTTTTTTCAATGTTTTTCAACTGAAATTAAAGTTCCAAAAGTGCGGGTCTTTGTGTTATCTCGTGGTAGCAAATTACCTCTTCGCAATAATAATGAACTACCATGCTTTTTCTAGTCAATCTTTGATCGTTCATCTTTGTGCCTCCGTGCAGCAAATTGGCGTGCCATATAAATACATCACCCATTTTCGCTAAAAACGATTGCGGTTGCAAATTATTGGCTTTAATTATACTTTCAATTTTAGCTTCATAGTTAGAATAGGCATTTTCCCCAATCGTAAATTTGGTTGAGCCACTTTCATAGCCGTTTCCCATCAGATAAGGCAGCTTATGCGAACCTGGATAGTATACCAACGGCCCTGCATTCTCATCAATATCTTCCAAAGCCACCCAAGCAGCAGCCAAATATCCCAAGGGATAGGTGGCCATGTGTACGGTATCGGAATGCGGCTTTTGCTCACTTCCTTTTATGAAATTGATGGTTTGGAACGGAATTACTTTTTTGCCAAGAATAAAATTGAGAATTTGTAGCAATGCTGGCGATTGGGTTGCAGCCTTAATAATGTCAGAATATTTATTTGCAAACATTAGCTTTTTGCCTCCATACCTAAAATTCAATTTTTGATCGGCTACCAATCTGGTTACTTCACTATTAATTTCAGCTACTTCTGCTTCAGTAAAATAGTTGGGTAAAATGGCAAAGCCCTTAGTTGCAAAATTTCTAATTTGTTGCTGTATTTCATGATTAAATGATTGAAATTCAATACTTTTATTAAGTTTATCCTCTGCATTTAGTTCATCTAGCCAAGGCTTTTCACTGAGGGCATTTCCATTTTTTGCCAAATAAGCAGCATTTATAGATTTGAAAATAGGGCGTTTGATGCCATACTTTTTGTAAGCCGATTTTAAATAATCAAGCTGAGATAGGTGGAGAAAATTATAAATCTCAAAAGTAAATTTGAAACTTCTAAAAAATTCGTTCAGAAACATTGCTACGATAATTTTCTGAAAATTGAGCTTTTAAAATCATAATTGGAAATAAAGATTTCCAATTATAGCTTTTTAGCCTCATCAAATGTCAATTGAGTGTGCTTTATAACTTCTTCAATTGAAAAACCTGCCATCAAAAGGCTTTTAGCTATCTCTTCCTGATTTTTTTTTGGTTTCACTGTTTATAGCCCTTTTAGTTGCCAATGCCCACTTGCCTCTGTCATCTTGCTCTCGCATGAGTACATAATCATAAGCTTCAAGCTCTTATTTCGTCCAATTATGTTTCGCAGCATCGTGGTAGGCATGTTTCAAGCCTTCATCTTGCACATTCTCCGGAATTAAATCTAAATTTTCAACATCTTGATGAAAAAAATCCATTGATCAATAATGGGAGTGAGTTCAGAAGCTGTTTTGGTAAATTTGGGAAGTTCTATAAAATTAAACTCAATATCCTTGATGAAACTTTCCCCTGTTTCAATAGCCACAATTTTATGTCTATTGATATAGCTCGGATTTTGTGTTACTTTGAAATCTAGAATACCTATAAAGAATGTTGGGTTCAATTTTTCGTATTCATCCGCTCTTTCTATTTGAGCTGAATAGCTATTTGAGGCATAATAAAGCACTCTTTTATCAAATCCGTCTACTTCGCCCACTTGCATATCCACTATATAGGTCTTCTCATTTTGGTCTTTTGCCTTTACATCTACAATAGTCAGCTTACCGCCCTTTATATCTGGCAATTGATATAGTGTTAAAATATCTACATTAATAATTTTTTTGTCATTTTGTAAGAGCTGCACTGCATTTAAAAAAGAAATCAAAACCTCTTTTCTATTCTCGTTTCCAAATATTTTTCGAAACGCAATGTCGTTTTTTACATCTACAAATTTCATGTTTCAAAAGTACAAAATTAGAAACGTGGAAAAAGTTATATGGATAAAAATTTGGCTGAATTGCATTGCTTTTAAACCTTTCAATTGTTCTTTAATTTTCCGCTGCACAGTCCTAAAGCTGCAAATCTAGCCGCTCCGCCTCTTTTAGCAGTTTATCTTTCTCAATGGGTACAACACCCACAAATTCACACACTAAACCACCCGATAAATTGGCCAATTCGGCAAGAAATTTATTTGGCAAACCCAAAGCCAAACAAAGCGAGGCCGTGCTAATTACAGTATCTCCCGCTCCCGATACATCAGATATTTCCCTCAAATGTGCCGAAATGTGGTGGGTTTCCGCGCTGCTCTGAATGTAAACACCGCGTTCGGAAAGTGTGATAAAATAATTTTCAGCCCCTAGCTTTTCATTTAATTGATTTACAGCCGCTTTCAATTCTGTAGCTGAATCTGGATTAAAATCAATTTTCAATCCTTCTTTCAATTCTTTCAAATTGGGTTTGAAAAGTGTAACTCCTTTGTAATGTAAAAAATTTCTCTTTTTTGGGTCTACTGCTATGGGAATATTTTGAGCTTTGCATAAAGCCACAGTTTCCGCAATAATATCTTCTGAAATCACTCCTTTGTCGTAATCTTCAAAAATCACTACATCAACCTTGGTTGCCAGCTCTTTTATTTTCAGTAAAATGGCTTTTTTGTCTTCGGTGTTTAGTGGCTTATCGGTCTCATTATCAATGCGAAGTATATGTTGCGTGCCTGCAATTACCCTGCGTTTTGTAGTGGTTACCCTCGATTGGCTGCGTACAATTCCTGAATTGTCCATCTTTTGATTTTCGAGTAATTTCAGAAAATCGTCTCCATCCAAATCATTGCCGATGGCTGCACACAATATAGGTTTTGCCCCCAAAGCTTGTATATTTAAAGCCACATTGGCTGCTCCACCCAAGCGGTTTTCTCTTTTTTCCAAGTGAATAATAGGCACAGGTGCTTCAGGAGAAATGCGTTCTACTTTGCCCCAATCGTAGGCATCTACCATCACATCGCCAATTATCAATACTTTTAAATTGTTAAATGCCTCAAATACGTCTTTAATTGATTGAAATGTCATTTCTTTTGTAGTCAATAATTCTCAAAATATAAATTGCCGGCTTCAATAGCCAGTTCATTAAGATGCGAAAATACTTTTTAATTTTATTGTCGCGCTCAATAATTATTAAGTTATTTTTACGGCCAAATCAAAATGTTCTTCATTATAAATGCTCAATCGTAGAATTTTAAGGGGCAAGGTAATGCAGCAAATATTTGCCTACAAAACCTGTGTAGCTGCCAACGCAGAGTTGGCTACCGAAAAAATTATAGTAAAATTTTCCCCGGATTTGAATGCAAACGAGCCATTAGAACCTAAAAAACAAGAAGGTTTAGCCAAATTATCGCTCGTTCATTTCGATCAATTCTTAAAATCAGGCAACACCGACCTCGCTAATTCATTGCCTGAAGAAGTGCAAAAAGAAGTAAAAGCAGCCCAACTATTTTACAAATCGGCCAATAGCAGCGATCAAATACGCATATTCAAACAGCTGGTACAAGATTGTGAAAATCTGTTGGAAGATTATTTGCTCAATTTATTGTTGCTATCTGTATTGGCCGATAAACTGGATGAAATAAAAAAATCGGGCAAATTGCTTTCTAACAGGTTGATTGTTGAAATTAAAAACCACGATATACTTTCTAAAGAAGTTGCCAGAAGAAATTTGAGTTGGGAAAACGACCAAGATTTATTGAGCGATTTAATGAATGCCATATTTGAAGATGCCGAGTTTAAACTGTATTTGAAAAAATCAGAATCTGAATTTGCTGACGATAAATCGATAGTACTGCATATTGCCAAAAATACATTTTTCAAAAACCCCAAATTCAACGATTATTTTGAAAATAGAGGGCTTAATTGGCAAGAAGATAAAGTGGCGGTGAAAGACATGTTTTTAGATTGCTTGAAATCGATAGACGAAAATGGTACTTTTCAACTTTCTGAGATCTCGAAAAACTGGGACGATGACAAGAAATTTATGAAAACATTATTTTCTAAAACCATAGAAAACGATGCGCTTTACGAAGGCTATATTTCACCCAAGTTGCAAAACTGGGATATATCACGCCTTACCGCCACCGATAGCATTTTGTTAAAGCTTTGTATCAGTGAAATGATAAACTTTATGAATATTCCCATAAAAGTGAGCTTAAATGAATACATAGAAATATCAAAACGCTACAGTACGCCCAAAAGTAAAACTTTGATAAATGGCGTACTCGATACCCTTTCAGGCGAATTGCAAAAAAGCGGTGTAGTGAAAAAAAGCGGTAGGGGCTTAATAGACAATAAATAAAAACCAACTATTTTCGTTGTAGATTTCTTTACATACAAAACTTAAACACAATGAGCAGAAGAAGTGATTCAATTATTGCCTTTTTAGCCGGGGCAGCTGTAGGAACTACCATTGGTATATTGTTCGCACCTGCCAAAGGCGAAATTACCCGCGAGAAACTGAGCCTAAAACTCGAAAAATACAAAGAGCTATTGAAAGATTTAATAGCAAATTATGGCGATGATGCATCCACCACTTCACCCAGTGGCGAGGTAATTACCGCAGCCAAATCGGAAGGCATGAAAGTTGTGAGCGATGCTAAAGCCCAAGCGGAGGCTCTTTTGGGTGATGTAGAAGATTTAATAGGCCAAATAAAAGGCAAACGCTACTAATTTTCATGGCACTGATACAGTCGGTAGAAGGCATCGCACCCATTTTTGGCGAAAATTGCTGGATTGCCGATAATGCAACCCTACTTGGCAGGCTAACCACAGGCAATGAATGTACTTTTTGGTTTAATTGCGTAGTGAGGGCAGATGTAAATACCATTTCGCTCGGCAATAAAGTAAATGTGCAAGATGGGGCTTGTATTCACTGTACTTATTTAAAACACCCTACTATTATTGGCAACAATGTATCTATTGGCCATCATGCCATTGTGCATGGCTGCACACTAGAAGACAATGTGTTGGTAGGAATGGGAGCTATAATAATGGATGGAGTATATGTGGAGAAAAATGCCATTATTGCTGCCGGGGCTGTGGTGCTTGAAAATACTAGAGTGCCAAGTGGAACAATCTTTGCGGGCATTCCAGCCAAAAAAGTAAAAGATCTAAGCCAAGCACAAACCGAGCAAATCATAAACCGAATAGCTGATAATTATGTAATGTACGCAGATTGGTATAAAGATTAGTCTGTAATTTTTCTATTTTTAGGACTCTACTTTTTTGTACTTGCCTCCAAGTTATTTAAAAAGTGCTTTTCGACTTGGCTCATTTCATTTTTTGTCTTTTATTTATATTTTTCATACTCTTTATTGGCTTTGTCGATGGCTTGTTGATGGCTCGCTGTACCTGCATTTTGCAATATATTGTTTCCCGTCATTTTTATAAAATCGTCTAAGCGTTCTACCCAATCTTTCATGTACATTGGCTTTTGGTTTAAGGCTTGTAGTTCTGCCAATTCCAAATAAGCGGTTACCATCCGATTGAGCACATTCAATTCATTTTCATTCAAATATTTTTTTGCTATCTCTGTTTCTTGTTTGGTTGGTTTTGTCCCTTTAATATTGGTTAGCCCTAAATTGGGTTTGTTGGCATCAATGCGTTGGTATATTATTTCGGCCGCTGTATGTCCGTGTGCTGCCCAGTGCATTTTATTCTATACGGTTTGAAAAAACTTTATAGAGATTTCCAATTTTGGGTCGTAATCAAAATTCGTGGCATAAATATCTAATACTTTTCTCCAAAATATTTTTTCGGAAGAACGTATATCGCGGATTCTTGCTAATAATTCTTTAAAATAATTGCCACCACCTGCCTGTTCTAGCAAGTCGTCATTCATTGCAAATCCCTTTACAATATACTCTCTTAATCTTGCAGTAGCCCATTGACGAAATTTAGTGCCTTGTCGGCTTTTTACTCGGTAACCTACGGAGATAATTATGTCAAGATTGTAGTACTTGGTGGGTTTGGTAGAAAAATCGGAATTTCCGATTTTTCTCATGGATTGCTCGGTGCTAAGTTCCCCCTCTTCATAAATATTTAAAATATGCTTATTTATTGTAGAACGAGATTTTTGAAAAAGCTCAACCATTTGGTCTATAGTTAGCCAAACTGTTTCATCATCTAAACGAGTCTCAATTTTGGTATTGCCTTCTTCAGTTTGGTATATGATTATTTTTGAATTTTCCATATATATATGTCGTGCAATTTTTTTGAATTTAGCCCAGCTTCAAAAATATGGTATTGCCTTTGTTAATTCTATTTCCTGGGCCTATTGATTGAGCTTTCACCCTGCCCAATCCGTTGTAAACCACCTTTATTCCTTTATTTTCCAAAATGTATAAAGCATCTTTCAGTGTCATTCCCGTTACATTTGGCATTAGATTTTGAATGATTTTTCGATTACGCCACGTTACAGCATTGTTGGCAATATCGGCAGAGACCCAATCTTCATTGGCTACTAAATGATTGGAAATGCCCATTTCGTTGCACAAATATTTTAAATCTTCCCCAAAGCCTGCCCTAAGTATAGGGAAGTCGTACATTTTGGGTTGTTCGGCAGTTTTCAGTTCTTTGTGCATTTCAGCATCCTGAGCATATATCTTATCAGCAATTTCTTTGAAAACGGGAGCCGAAACATCTGACCCCATTTGGTTGAATCCTTTGGGTTCACTTATTACTACAATGCAGCTGTATTTGGGTTTATCGGCAGGAAAAAACCCACAGAAAGAGGTATAATAACTTTTGGTGTATAATCTATCTTTTATAGTTTGAGCTGTACCAGTTTTGCCCGCTATGCGATAATTATCGTTTTTAATATTTTTTGCTGTGCCTGTTTCTACCACTTCTTCCATCATTATTTTTAATTTCTTCAGCGTTTTATCGGTACAGATTTTCTTATTTAACACTTCTGTTACAAAAGTTTTGATTTGTTGGTCTGATTTATAAACAGATTTCACCAAAATGGGTTTTATCATTACCCCTTCGTTGGCTACTGCATTGTAAAATGTAAGGGTATGGATGGGAGAAAGTGCCATTTCATAGCCAATTGACATCCAATACAAACTAGCACCACTCCAAGATTTATCAGTTGGATTTTTGATAATAGGTCTGGCTTCGCCCGAGAGTTGAAAATCGATAGGTTTGTCGAGCCCAAATCCACGAATGTATTGCACAAAATTATCAGCATTGCCTTTAAAATACTTTTGCATCAATTTCGCCATGCCGATATTTGACGATTTGGCAAAAATATCTTTCACTGAAAGATTGCCGTAGCCCTCAGGTTTGGCATCTTTCAATGTTAAATCGTAAATTTTATAGCTTCCATTTTCACAATAAACAGAATCGTTGAGGTCGATGCTGGTTTCTTCAAAAAGAGCCATCATTGAAGCCAATTTGAAAGTAGAACCAGGGTCGGTAAGGCCCTGCTTGCCCACAGCATAGTTGTAGGTTTCCGCATAGTTTCCACTTGGCAGTTTCCCCAAGTTGGCTATGGCCTTAATTTCTCCAGTTTGCACTTCCATCAGCATTACACAGCCGTATTCTGCATCGTTTTTACGCAAATGAAATTCCAACGAACTTTCAGCCACATCTTGCAGATTGATATCGATTGTGGTTTGAATATCTAAGCCATGTTCGGCCAATATTTCTTTATCGTCATGTATTGGTTTCCAATTTCCACCTGCCAATTTTCTGAAAAGTGCTTCTCCTGCCCTGCCAGCTAAGGCATCATTGAAACTTTTTTCTAAGCCGGCACCTGCATTGTTTTCATTTACAAACCCAATGGTACGGGCTGCCAACAATTTCCCATAAGGATGATATCTCCTTTCTTGCTTCTCAAAGATGGCACCACCTTTGTATCTGCCAGCCCGGAAAATAGGCCACTGAGTCATCATTTTCTTTTCTTGATAAGTAAGCAAGCGAGGGTTGAGAATCAGATATTTTTCACCTTTTTCTAATCGGGCATTTTTAATTTTTCGCTTATATTCTTCTACACTCATATCGTTGTAAAACTTTGATAATAATATACTTAGGCTATCAATTCCTTTATTAAAAGCAGTGTCTTTTGGTACTTTTGGGTCGATTGCTAATTTGAAAAATGGAATAGAAGTGGCTAATAAGCTACCATCGTTAGCATAAATATTGCCACGTGTGGCAGGCAGTTTTTTGAATTTAAGGCTAATTTTCTCTGCTTTTTTCTTCCACTTATCGCCATCTACAAATTGGAGCGTAGCTATTTTCACCACTATGGCAATGGCAAAAATGGAAATCACCAAAAATGCAATGCGGGTTCTTAGTAGTATATTTGACTTGATGCTCATATTTAATAGGGATAACAAAAATGATTTGCTAGATTCTAGGCCTTTTAGCAGGATTTCTTTTCTTGTGAAAGCAGGAAAGGATCTTAAACGCTATTATCCTGAGAATTTAGTGTAAAGTATAAACTATATGGAAAATGATTGCTAAATGATAGGTAGTGTATATATTTCTATTTAAAAA
>CAZMFZ010000084.1:0-16798 GCA_964565665.1 uncultured Bifidobacteriaceae bacterium
AATGGAAACTTCAATTATTAATCACTTCGTTATGAAACTCTTCAGATCCGCTTTTGCATTTTCTTTTTTAGTGTCTTCTTTTCAAATCGGTGTGCTTGTGGCACAAACCAATGGTTTTATTTTGAATGGGAATGCAGCCTATGTATCCGCCTCAGATTATTATAGGCTCACACCTGCCTCTGGAAATGCATTTGGGTCAATGTGGTTCAACAAAAGAGCTGATTTGTCGAAGGATTTTGATGTTACAGTCAACTTAAATTTTGGTACAAAGGATGCAAATGGGGCCGATGGTATGGTTTTTGCTTTTCAGGATGAATGTACCAGTTCAGGTTCACCAGGCGGAAGTTTAGGTATCGGTGGTGTAACTCCTTCCTTGGTAGTAAAATATGACGTTTTTCAAAATCCCAATGATTTAGCCGATGATCACATCGCAATTACCAAGAACGGCAGTGTTGATTTCTCTAGTTCAACCTTTAGTGTCACTGGAGCCATTTGCGCCTTGACCACTTGCGGGAATATAGAAACTGGTCAGTATTACAAAACTCGTATTCAGTGGATAGCTTTAACTAAAACCATTAATGTATATTTCGAGGATGTCCTTCGTATCACGTACACGGGAGACATCGTGGCTAATATTTTTAACGGCAAACCTTATGTTTACTGGGGATTTACAGCTGCCACGGGAGGATTCAACAATGAACAACGGGTACAGATTGTGCAGATGCCAACCAACATAGTAAGACTTTCTAACATTCAGATTTGTCAGGGAGATGCCAAGCAAATATCATTGCCTGGAGGCTCAAACTACGCTTGGACTCCTAATATTTCAATTTCCAACACCTCCATTTCTAGCCCGATTATTGCACCAACTTCCAACATTACATATTTTGTAAGTTATTCTGATGCTTGTAACAATACACAGCGAGATACCATCGAGGTTACAGTTAATCCATATCCAATATTAAATCTTTCGGCTCTGTCCCCAAGTACAATTTGTAATGGAGCTTCTGCTTTCGCTTTGGCAGGTGCTACTCCAACAGGTGGCACATTTTCTGGACTAAATATCACCAATAATCAGTTTAACCCGCAAACTGCACCCTTAGGTGCAAACAATATTATTTACAGTTTACTAAATGCTTCGGGTTGTCTCGGTACCATTGCTGGAACTATAAATGTCTTATCGACACCGACAGTGACGATTCCTTCATTTTCTGCTGTTTGCCAGAATAGTGCTGGATTTCCGTTATCTGGAGGATTTCCAATAGGAGGTACATTTACGGGGGTAGGTGTGTTGAATGGCAATTTTAGTCCTATTACTGCAGGATTTGGTTTAAAGACAATAAGCTATTCTTATAGAGACCCTAGCAACTTTTGTTCAGGATCTGCCAACGGAAGTATTTTGGTGAACCCAAAACCAGGGTCTACACTTTCACTTTCCAACCCGAATTTTTGCCCTGAATTAGCCTCCATTACATTGACTTCTAACATATCCAACTCCTCTAGTTATACATGGTATTTGAATAACAACGTGCTTACAACCACAACTTCTAGATCAATAGTTGTATCTCAAGCAGGTGGTTATTCTTTGAAAAATACATTGGCTACTGGTTGTGGTGATACTTCTACAGTGCAAACAATTACCAATGCTATTCCAACTTCAGTAGCTATCACTTCTAATGGAAACACATTTTGTCCTAATTCCAATTTGAGCATTGTGGCAGGAACAGTTTCTGGTGCCGTTTATCAATGGCTTAAAAATTCTGTGAATGTGGGTTCTTTGTCTTCGACAAATACTTTTTCAGCCAATACTCCAGGAACATATTCAGTTCAAGTGACCAATGTCCTTGGCTGCAGTACTGTCTCTTCCAATACCATTTCAATGAGTCAATTGGCGGCTCCAGTGGTTACGTTGACAGGTACATCAGCAAAAGTATGTAGTGGAAGTACTATTGCACTCAATGCAAATAGATTAAATGGAGCAAGTTACCAATGGTTTCGCAATTCCATCTCTCTAGGTGCGGCAGCAATTAACGATTCAATTAAGGTGGTATCCATTTCAGGCACATATTTTGTTATTGCAAATAATACTTGCCCTGGAACTTCTAATAATTACACTGTGACAGTGGTGTCTCTAATTTCAAATGTAGGTACCAACAATTCCGACACATTTTGTAAAGGAGATGAAAATATTAGGATTACAAAATCTGTTGTACCCAATGCCACTTATTATCAATGGGACATTCTTCCGGCTACAAATGCATCTTCCGTTAGTGGGCAGGGAATGAGGGACTTTTATATAAACTTTTTGGATAAGGATGTAAATGTCAAAGTGACTCCACAAAATGAATGTGGTTCTGGAAATCCTGATATTTATAATTTTACTGTAGACAACACATCCAATTGTAAAGGAATTTTTGGGGATAATATTTTATTTGGAGCATATCCTACCAATGTTTGTCCGAATTGTGTTGTAACTTTTTATGATTATACAGACCAATCTGATAGCCCGTTTCCGGGCATTGCAAGTTGGAATTTTGGAATGAATGCTTCCCCTGCTACAGCCTCGGGTTCAGGTCCTCATAATGTTACCTATTCTAGCACTGGCCTAAAAACTGTTGAAATAGAATTCTTGGATAGTTTTGGCTTTTCAATGTTAGAATCCGCAACTAAGACAAACTATATTAACGTTTCTTCCAGTTTTGGTGGCGGACTACCGACAAATATAGAAAACGTTCAAAATGCTAATCTCAATGAAAACTTTGAAGGGCTGGTTTACCCGGTTCCAAACCAAGGGCTGATTTACATAAATGCCGCAAAACTTTCTAGCGGTAATTTTGATGTTGACATATACAATACAGAAGGACAAAATATTAAAAGTATCCCTAATAGTAATTTAAAAATGGTTGATTTGCGCTCACAGCCATCTGGCTTATATATTATCAGGATTACCCAAGGGTCAAACACTTTTAAGAAATCCTTCATTATTCAAAAATAATACTTGCCAAGTCGATTGGTAAAAATTTTTCCCAGTAGGGTCTTTCGTACAGGGCTTTGCGTTTTTACTATTCCTAGCAGGGTCTGGTTACAAGCACCCTACTAGGAATAGTATTACACCCTTTTCTTCCAATATTTACGCAAATTTTGTGTAAATCTATTGCAGTGCAAGACAGCGTTTTATCGAAGTGCCTCGCCAACGAAATACAAAGCAGCAGAACGACCAAATTAAAAAAGGGGAAATTCCTGCCGATTTGAGTGCTAATCCGAATGTATTGGCACAAAAAGACACCGATGCTACGTGGACAAAGAAGAATAATCAGACCTACTATGGCTATAAAAACCATGTAAAAATAGAAGCCATAAAGAAATTTATTTTGGCATATACAGTAACTACTGCCAGTGTACACGACTCGCAAGCTCTTGATAATCTGTTAGATAGTACCGATAATGGACAAGAATTATATGCTGATTCCACCTACACGGGAGAGAACCAACAGCAGACACTTCAAAAATATGAAGCCAGCAATCAAGTACATGAAAAAGGGTATAAAAATACACCTTTAACAATCCAACAGAAAGAATCCAATAGAGTAAAATCAAAGACCAGAGCAAGGGTAGAACACGTATTTGGCTTTATGGAAAACAGCATGCATGAAATGTACCTACAATATATTGGAATCGAAAGGATAACAGCGGCTGTTGGAATGATGAATTTGGTATATAATGTGAATAGAAAAGTACAATTATGTATGTAGCCTTGGGAGAAAACCGCCTAAACAACAATAGAAATGATTTTACCTTATTGATAATGAGATAGTTAACTAAAAAACCAGACATAGCGACCCAATTGGAAAACAATAAGAAAATGCAATAAGTGAAAAGTTAAGGGTTATTAGAGATGCCCTATAGTTTCTGTAAAAGCGGTACTTGTGGCAGTGTAGTGAGTAATACAGCTAGTTTAGTGGTTAATCCTTTAACTGCTATTGTTACACAACCTTTGGCTAGTGCTACGGTGTGTAGTGGTGTGGCTCAAGCGTATTCCGTTTCTGCTTTGGGTGGAAACTTGATATATTATTTGTCTAATGGTTTGAGTACTAGTACGTATATAAATATAAGTGTAGCAGGTACAAGCTATAGAGTTACCGTTACTGGAACTTGTTGAAGCCCTCTAATTAGTAATGCAGCAAGTTTAGTGGTTAATCCTCTAACTGCTATTGTAACCCAACCTTTAGCAAGTGCTACGGTTTGTAGTGGTGTGGCTCAAGCCTACACAGTGAGTGCTACGGGTTCGGATTTAATGTATGCTTGGTCTAATGGGTTAAGCAACACTACACTTATGAATACAAGTGTGCCGGGCACATATATGGTAACTGCAACAGGTTCTTGCGGAAGCGTAACAAGCAATGCAGCACAATTAATTCTAAATCCATGTTCTGTAACGGGCGTTAGTGCATCAATAGCACCTTATAGATTTGAAATATGTCCCAATCCAAATGATGGCGCGTTCGTGATAGACTTTCCAAGTTTTGAAAACTTGGAAAGTCTTAGCTACACCCTCACCTCCATTGATGGCAAAGTATTGGCAAATGACAAACTAGCTGCTGGCAAAAACACCATTGAAACCAACTTAACGCAAGGCATTTACTTTGTGAAAGTGGGAAGCACGGCAAAGAAGTTGATAATAGAGTAAAAGCCCACAAACCCTTTTTAATTCAATGGCCCACGGCTTAAACCGTGGGCTATTTTAGCCAAAACACCATTGAAACCAACTTTACAAAAGGCATTTACTTTGTGAAAGTGGGGAGCACGGCAAAGATGTTGATAGTAGAATAAAGCCACCAAACCTCCTTCATGAAGTTTCTCCATACGAGAAATCTATTTTTATCCAGCTGTCCAATAGTGGATACTTGAAGACCGAACCTCTATTCAAACTTTGTAAATACAAACTCATTTCCATCAAAAATGGCATAGGTGTAAAAGCCAAGCCAATCGCCTAAGTTGATATATCGGCTGTTTTCGCCTACTTTAAGGTCAAGCACCAAGTGGCGATGCCCAAATATATAAAAATCGTGGTGTTGCGATTTCTCAATTTCTTTGGCGTAGCTCCAAAGCCATTCATCATCTCCTAAAAATTTTTCATCTTTTTTATGGTTGACCGCCCGACTGCCCTTGCTCCAGGTGTTTGCTATCCAATAAGTAAACTCTGTTGGAAACATCGAATACACCCATTGGAAAAAGCCGCTTTCAAACACTTTCAATATCATTTTATGTGCAAAATCACCTGGCCCTCTGCCATCGCCATGCACTACAAAGAATTTTTTGCCCGCAATTTCAAATTGAATGGGCTGTCTAGAAACAGTAGCTCCTAGCTCTTTTTCATAATAATCAAACATCCACAAATCATGGTTGCCTGGAAAAAAGTAAAATTTGATGCCCATATCGGCCAATTCGGCCAACTTTCCTTGAAACCGAATAAATCCCTTTGGAATAGTGTATTTGTATTCAAACCAAAAATCGTACACATCGCCCACTAAAAATATGATTTGAGCATCCGTTTTGATTTTATCAAGCCAGCGAATTAGCTTTTGTTCCCTTTCAAAACTTGCCTCTTCCGATGGTGTTCCCAAATGAAAATCGGAGGCGAAGTACCCTTTTTTGCCTGCTTCTAATCTTATTTCTCTAAACATGATATTTTGAATGTCCAAATATCTAAATCTTTTTGAAAAGGTTTAAAGATAAAAACCCTCAAACGTGAAAAGATAAACTAATTATCAACAATAATTATTGAATTAATTTTGAAGTTTAAGTTGGTTATTTTTTTCTAATCCGATTTGAAGAAGGGTTTTAAGAATCAATATAAACCAAATTGTATTAATTTGCAGTTAAATATAATTTTCCAACCATGAAAGGGAATACCATGAAATACTTTTTACAATTCTGCCGCATAGCCGTAGCATGTCTGTTTATTTTCTCAGGCGTAATAAAACTCAATGATCCTGTAGGCACGCAAATTAAAATGGAAGAATACTTTGAGGTATTCGGTACACATTTCATGGTGCCATTTGCACTTTATGTGGCCGTGCTAATGTGCGTAGCCGAAGTAGCTTTGGGCTTTGCCCTTTTGTTTTTCTACAGAATGAAATACACGGCAAGCCTATTATTGGCACTAATTGTCTTTTTTACCTTCCTTACTTTCTACTCAGCCTTTTTCAATAAAGTTACAGATTGCGGCTGCTTTGGCGATTTTATCAAGCTCAAACCGTGGACGTCTTTCAGTAAAGATATCATATTAACTGTACTTATCCTTCCCCTTTTTATACACCGAAATCAGCTCTCAGCTGGCTACAACAATACCAAAGGCGATATTATTGTAGTCACCGGCACACTACTTTCTTATGCTTTTGCTATGTATTGCATCATGCACCTTTCCGTTTGGGATTTCAGAGCATATAAAGTAGGAGCCAACATTCCCCAATTGATGCAGCCCTCCTGTGCGGCACAATACAAATACACCATGCTTAAAAATGGAAATGAGGAAACCTTCGACAAATACCCTTCCGACACCACTTATCAGTTTAAAGATATGGTACTTACAAATCCGGAATGTATGCCCAAAATCACAGATTACAGCTTCTGGAACGATGAAGGTGATTTCACACAACATTCATTTTCAGGAAAAAGACTTTTTATTATAATGTTGAATGTAGATGGCGCAAGCACTTCCCACCTCAATGAAATTAAAATACTGATTCAAAACCTTTCTCATACTGATATTGTACCTTCAGTAATTACCGCCAGCGATAAAGCTAAATATGAGATATTCTCTGAAAAAAACGAACTTAATATTCCCTATTATTTTGCTGATGGGGTGGTAATCAAAACGATGATTCGCTCCAATCCGGGATTAATGTATTTGGATAATGGAGTTGTAAAAGGCAAATGGCATCACAACGATGTGCCCGTAATAGAAGATTTACTAAAACTTTAATATACTTTTTTGTTAAAATTCATCTCAAACCGCCTCTATTATGGACTTTTAGTATTGATTGGGGTTACTATTGTTGTATTTTTTATATTTCACGCCCTGCCAGGCGACCCTGTAGCCATGATGGCGGGGCAGCGAACAGACGTTTCTACCAAAGAAGCCATTATGAAAGATTTGGGGCTGGATGAGCCACTTAAAAAGCAGCTTATTTATTATTTCAATGATTTAAGCCCTATTTCCTTTCACCAATCCACACAAGAAAATCAATATAAATACAATTATATTAGCCTCGTCACTATTTCCAATACCGATGTAGTGCTGAAAGCTCCTTATTTGAGGCGTTCATTTCAATCTAATAAAAAAGTATCTGAAATCATATGGGAACATATTGAAGGTACTTTTTGGCTGGCATTTTGCTCTATGGTTTTTGCTACTTTATCGGGAATAGTAATGGGAATATTTGCGGGCTTAAATCAAAATTCATGGATTGACCATGCGTTGGTTAGTTTTTCAGTAATTGGCATTTCTGCTCCTTCTTTTGTGGCTGCTATACTAATGGCTATGTTTTTCGGGTTTTATTTGGCCGATTATACAGGGCTTAATATTACGGGGCAATTATGGGTTACCGATTCTATTCATGGCAAGCAATTAGAGTTGAAAAATTTAATTCTCCCTACTATTACATTAGGTTTGAGGCCTCTGGCAATTATAGTGCAACTAACAAGAAGCTCAATGCTCGAAGTATTGTCGCAAGATTATATTCGCACAGCCCGAGCAAAAGGCCTTACAAAATATACTGTAATCGTAAAACACGCCCTTAAAAATGCCCTTAATCCTGTTATCACTGCCGTTTCGGGCTGGCTGGCTTCACTTATGGCTGGGGCTTTTTTTATAGAATATATTTTTAATTGGAAAGGCATTGGCATGGTTACTATTAAGGCTGTAGAGAATTTAGATTTCCCCGTAGTAATGGGTTCTACTTTATTTATTGCATTAATATTTATATTCGTAAATCTTTTGGTTGATGTGCTATATGCTTTGGTCGACCCAAGGGTACGCTTAGCTTAAAAATCTCAAAAAAAGAAAATTAATATTACGTGTTTTGCAAATCGCAGATTGCTTTTCAGTATGTTGATAAAGTTACTTCTATTCATTCAACTGGTATATAACCATGGCTTTGTTCCTCAAAGATAGCGAGGTTATAGATTTAATAAAAAAGGGTGACGAAAGAGCCCTCGATTATCTATACAAGAAAAACTATAAAATGATGGTAAATCTCATTGTCAAAAATAATGGCAGTGAGGATGAGGCAAAAGATGTATATCAAGATGCCTTGATTGTGTTTTGGCAAAAAACTACCAGTGGCGAATTGGTGATGACATCCAAGATCAGCACATATATATATAGTATCTGTCAAAACCTTTGGAGGAAAGAATTAGAACGAAAAAGCCGTTTTTCAAGTGAAGTTGCAGAAAGAGGTGAATCGAAAGATCTGTTAGAGAAAGATGAGAGGGTACAAATTGTACACAGGTGCCTTGGTCAGTTGGGAGAAAGTTGTAGAAAAATTCTTTCCTATTATTATTTTGATGAATTGTCAATGAACGATATAGCTGAAAAAATGGGGTTTGCAAATGCGGACACTGCAAAAACAAAAAAATATAAATGTAAACAAGAGCTTGATAAGCTTATAAAATCTAAGTTCAGTTCGGGCGATTTCCTTGATTAAAAACCATGAGTAACAACACAAATATTGAAGAAACTATAGAATTGTTTGTAAAAGGCAAGCTTACTGAGCCTGCACTTTCAGATTTTCAAAACTTAATGCAAACTGATAAAACAGTTGTGAAAGAAGTAAAACTGCAACAATTAACTACGCAAGCTATTGTTGAACATCGCAGGCTTGCATTGAAATCTCGATTAGATAGTATTAATGTGGGTGCTTCTGGTGGTAACGCACCAAATACTTTTGCCAAATATTTTAGTATTAAAAGTGCCGCCATTGTGGTAGCTACTGTCGGTGTGGGTATTAGTGCTTATTTCTATACCCAAAGTCAAATAGATGCCGCCAACGATAGTGCAACTCAGGCAAATCAAACACTGATATTAGATTCTGTAACTCAAGATGGAGGATCAAATGAAAATAACACGCAACAGATTGCCATAAATCGTCAACAATCATCGGAAATTGAAAATAATACTGAGGTAAAAGTTGAATCAAGCATTGAGCGTGTAGAAAAACCAAAAGTTGGAAAGTCTTTTTTAGGATTGAAAAAGAAAAAAACTTCAGCTAATGGTGAACAAATGTTAGATCAGAAATTTGAAGATGGAAGTGAAGCCGATATAGCAGCCAATATGCCGAAGTCACCCGTTACTATAGCCACAGGAGAAAAAGTGGTGAACACTGCCGATGTAGACATTAAAAATGTACAAGATGGCAGACATAGTTTTCATTATATGCTCAAAGAAAGCACTTTATTTCTTTATGGAAATTTTGATGCGTCTCCTTACGAGATATTAGAGTTCAATGAAAAAGAAGGACAATCTATTTATTTATTCTACGACCAATCATTTTTTACTTTGAAAAAAGGACAAACAGAACCAATCAAATTGAAGAGAATTTCTGATAACAAGCTGGTACAAGACTTGACAGAAGCTAGAAATAAAAAGCATTAGAAAAAGGTGATCCCAATTCAAAAGGCTGAGTCAGAGATTGATTCAGCCTTTTTTGTTTCAGTCAAAATTAGAAAAAATGCGCGCAATATTTGGTTTGAAGCCTATAAAACAGCAATTACTAAATTTCTTGTTCAATTTCCCCAACTGGCTCTATCAAGGCTTCGATATTGAATGGCTTCCGCCAAGTGTTCTATTTTAATATCATCACTATCTGACAAATCGGCTATCGTTCTCGATACTTTCAATATTCTGTCGTAAGCTCTGGCAGAAAGTCCCAATCGCTCCATAGCTTTTTGAATTAATAATTTGCCTGCTTCATTGAGCGTACATATATCTTTCACCATTTGAGGTGGCATCATTGCATTAGAGAAAATATCAGGATGTTTTTGAAATCTAGCAATTTGCCTTTCTCTAGCTTTTATCACACGATTGCGTATGCTATCGCTTGGTTCGGCTTTTCTATCTGCCGATAATTTATCAAAACTCACAGGCGTTACCTCCACATGCAAGTCTATTCTATCAAGCAAAGGCCCACTTATTTTATTCAAATACTTCTGCACTGTGCCAGGTGCACATGTACATTCTTTATCAGGATGATTGAAATAGCCACACGGACACGGATTCATGCTTGCCACCAACATAAAATTGGCAGGATATTCCACCGAAATTTTTGCTCTGGAAATGGTAACTCGCCTTTCCTCAAGTGGTTGTCGCATTACTTCTAAAGCCGTTCGTTTAAATTCTGGCAATTCATCAAGAAACAACACACCATTGTGAGCCAAAGATATTTCACCTGGTTGCGGGTTGCCACCACCGCCCACCAAAGCCACATCTGAAATGGTATGGTGCGGGCTACGAAATGGTCGAATAGATAATAATGTGGCCTCTTTGCCCAATTTTCCGGCTACTGAATGAATTTTGGTAGTCTCCAATGCTTCAACCAACGACAATGGGGGTAAAATGGAGGGCAATCGCTTGGCTAACATAGTTTTCCCTGCCCCCGGTGGGCCAATCATTATCACATTGTGGCCACCTGCTGCAGCTACCTCCATAGCTCTTTTTATATTTTCTTGCCCCTGCACTTGCGAAAAATTGGCATCATATTCATTTTGAGTAGTAAAGAATAAGTCGCGCGTATCGGTAACCAAAGGCTCAATTTTCAAATTTCCTTCTAGAAAATCTACCGCTTCTTGCAAATGTTCTACGCCAATAATGTCTAAATTATTTACTATCGAGGCCTCTTTTGCATTTTCTTTGGGCAAAATAAACCCTTTATAGCCTTGCTTTCTAGCTTCGATGGCAATAGGTAAAGCGCCCTTAATGGGTCGAAGAATGCCATCCAGTGCCAACTCTCCCAAAATGATATACCTATCCAAATCTTGGGCTACAATCTGATCGGACGCTTTTAAAACTGCCAATGCAATGGGCAAATCGTAGCTCGATCCCTCTTTTCTAACATCTGCCGGGGCAAGGTTTACTACTATTTTCTGCCTTGGCATTTTGTAACCCAAATGCTTCATTGCCGATTCCACCCTTTGTTCACTCTCTTTTACAGCACTATCGGGCAATCCTACCAAATAAAAATCTTTACCTTGACTTACATTTACTTCTACCGTTATCACATAGGCATTTACACCTATAATAGTTCCTCCAAACGCTTTAGAAAGCATATTTTACTATATTGAATATTATTAATTCTTTAAAACTAGAGCGAAAAAATCTATTTGCTTACTATAAAATTACAATATGTTGTAAGAAAAAAAGGTTAAAAAATCAAAAATAATTGGATAAAAAACCGACTATTAAATTTATCTTACTTAAATTTGTTTTTTTAAACCATTAGCTACCATGAGTCAATTACAATCGTTTTTAAATGTACTTCAACCGACTGAGATTTCAAAACTGAAAAAAATCAGATTGATTGGAAAAGAAAAAAGAGTATTCGATTTTATATATTCTTTTCGCTACAAAGAACTTCCAGAAGTGGAAGACATTTGTAAGGAAATGGAAATAACATCGACCCACTTTTACAAAATTTGTTCGGTTTTGATGGATAAGTTTTACGATGAGCTTATTCCGGAGAGAGGCTACAATCTTTTGTTTTACTTAAATAGAAAAGACCTCTACAACCATTTCACTCACGAAATGTTGATGCAGGAGAAAGATATGCTTAAAGAGGGCGAAACTAAAGCTGTACTTGAGCACTTTTACTCGAAATGTTTCGAATTGCTACAAAGAGTTTCTGCTAAAAATCTAGATGAGGATTTAATTATTTCCTATGGTGAAAAATATCTGGCCATAAAGAAAGACAAGAAAGAGCATGACGAATTTTATGTACGCAACAGCTTCTTGGCTACCAAACTGTATTTGCTGAAAGCCACTAGAAAAGATGTAGAGGCTTCAAAAGAGATACATGAAGAGCTTGAGAAAACTGAACAAGAGCTTGTAAAATCCAAGAATATACCTGCCAAGTTTCAATTGAATAAGGCAATGTCGGTGTATTACAATCACAGCTCGGGCGAACCCCAAAAAGTAATTCAGTATTTGACAAACAATTTAGAGCTGATAGAAGCGAATTCTGCAGTTTTTAGCAAGGAAGAATTAGCATTGACAAAATGTAAAATTGCTGAAATGTACTATATGGATAGTGAATTTGAGAAATCATTTGAAGAATACTCGGCAAATTTTGAAGCCTACAGCGATATTTTAGAAAATGATTTTTATCACCATGCCAAATTTGCTCAAGTGGCGTTGATAATATCTAAATATGATTTTGCCAAAGAATTAATTGCCAATCGTTTCAATATATTTATAGATAGCAAACAAGCTGGATCAGGCACAATGGGAAGCTTGTTATTTGCCAAATATTATTTGCTTACAGGCAATTATGATGAGGCTAATAAATATATTCAGAATGCTAAAAAGCTTGTTTCTAAAAGCTTCTACATTCAATATGAATTTGAAACTAGAATTTTGGAAAATATATATTTTATATTTAAACACGATTTCAAACAGGCCAAATCTTTGCTTAAAAAGAATATCAAATTCATGAATTCTAAAGGATTTAACTTGAAGAATAGTGAAATGATATATGTATTTGTGTTGCTAGAGGAAATATTAAAACCAGAATTCAGGGATAGAAATCTAAACAATAGATTGCTTACTAAGCTTGATTTACTACACAATTCTTATGCCGCATTTTATGGCAAAATAGTAGATATGGTAATGAAAAGCGTGAGCAAATCGTATTTAATTGTCAATCAATAAAGTTTTTTATTGTAAATTAAACCCGTTAAATGCCTTTACATTTAACGGGTTTTTCATTTTATGCAAAAGCTAATCTCTATTTTTATAGCTTTTTTAATTTTTACCGCCAGTTTAATGCCAAAATTGGATATAGAGGAATTTGCTAAGATTCCAAGGTTGGTAAATCATTATTATGAACATTCGAAATTATGCCATGAGCTGAATTTTTTAGATTTTTTGGCCGAGCATTATCAAAGCTCTCACAAAGACAACCCCGAACATGAAGGCTTACCCTTTTTGAGCCATCAAAGTGCAAATGTGGTATTTGTATTGAATGAAATTAAGATTCAACTTTTTGAAACCATTGCATTTGCTCCTAAATTTTTTACTTTTTCTGTCGTCAAATTTATTTCCATATCTGGAAAATCGCTATTTCAGCCCCCTAAAGTTTAATTGAATTAACTTTTTTTGATTTGGTCAGGCTTTTACCAACAAGACTTCTGACCGAGAACTCGAATTTTTTATTTCAATTAAATTAATGCGATTGTGTTAGACAGCATCATTCATTTTTCAATTAAAAACAAGCCTATAATCGGGCTTTTTACACTTGCATTGATAATTTGGGGCGGCTGGTCTGCCACAAAAATACCCATCGATGCGGTGCCTGACATTACCAACAATCAGGTACAAATCATAACTACGACTCCGGCTTTGGCAGCCCCAGAAGTGGAAAGGCTTATCACTTTTCCATTGGAGTTGGGCATGGCTAACATTCCGAAAATAGAAGAGATTAGATCGTTTTCTCGTTTTGGACTTTCGCTAGTAACTATTGTTTTTGAAGATGGGGTAGATATATATTGGGCCAGACAGCAAGTAAGTGAAAGGCTGGCAGTCGCTTCGCAATCTATCCCTGCCGGCATTGGCACCCCATATTTGGGGCCTATTACTACAGGGCTTGGTGAAATTTACCAGTATACAATTAGGGTCGAAAAAGGATTTGAGCAGAAATATAATATTACTACACTTCGAACCATTCAAGATTGGACGGTGAGAAGGCAACTGCTTGGCACGCCCGGTTTGGCAGATGTAAGCAGCTTTGGCGGCTTTTTGAAGCAATACGAAATTGCTTTAAACCCCGATAGACTACGCAGTATGCATGTGACTGCCGATGAAATATTTAAAGCCTTGCAACAGAACAACCAAAATACAGGTGGTGCTTACATTGAAAAGAAACCCAATGCATATTTTATCCGCACAGAAGGTTTAATAAAATCATTGAGCGAAATCGAAAACATTGTAGTGAGGCAAAATACAAATGGGCTTCCCCTATTCATTCGAGATGTGGCAGAGGTGCGATTTGGCCATGCTATACGCTTTGGAGCAATGACATTGAATAACGAGGGCGAAGCTATAGGTGGGATAGTGCTTATGCTAAAAGGTGAAAATTCATCGAAAGTGATAGCAGAAGTAAAAAAGCGAATTACCGAAATTCAAAAATTACTACCTGAAGGCCTAACTATTGAGCCTTTCCTCGATAGAACAAAATTGGTAAATAAAGCCATTGAGACAGTTTCCAAAAATCTGATTGAAGGAGCTTTGATTGTAGTATTTGTGCTGGTGCTAATGCTAGGAAATTTGAAAGCCGGGCTTGTGGTCGCATCTATGATTCCTCTTTCTATGCTTTTTGCCATTGCGATGATGAATTTATTTGGAGTTTCAGGCAATTTGATGTCGCTGGGAGCGATAGATTTTGGTCTGATTGTAGATGGGGCGGTGATAATTGTAGAAGCATCGCTTCATCACTTGGCGTTAAATTTCCTCAAACCCAACCAGCAAAAGCTTGAGATTGCCATTACCAAACAGCAAATGGACGATGAAATTTACCATTCTGCATCGAAAATCAGAAACTCAGCTGCCTTTGGTGAGATTATTATATTAATAGTTTATTTGCCAATATGGGCACTTACTGGTGTAGAAGGCAAGATGTTTAAGCCCATGGCACAAACCGTGTCTTTCGCTATTTTGGGTGCATTTTTATTGTCGATTACTTATGTACCCATGATGTCGGCATTGGTTTTTGACAGAAAATTAAAGTTCAACTCCAAAATCTCAGATGGATTAATTGCTTTCTTCCACAAAGTTTACAGACCCGTTATTTCATTCGCCATTAGAAAACAATTGATTTTAATTGGCATTTCACTGCTAATGCTGATAAGTTCGGTATATGTTTTTCTGCAATTGGGCGGTGAATTTATTCCTACCTTAGAAGAAGGTGATTTTGCTGTAGAATCGAGATTGATGCCAGGTTCTTCACTAAACGAAACCGTGGATATGGCTGAAAAATCAGCTCAAATATTGAAAGATAGATTTCCAGAGGTTATAAATGTAGTGGGAAAAATAGGCTCGTCAGAAATTCCGGTAGATCCTATGCCTGTAGAATCTTGCGATTTAATAATCACACTTAAAGATAAATCGGAATGGAAATCAGCGAAAACACGTGAAGAATTGACTGAGAAAATGCAAGCAGCATTGGCAGAAATTCCCGGGGTGAGTTATGGTTTTCAACAACCAATCCAAATGCGATTCAATGAGCTGATGACTGGAGCAAGGCAAGATGTGGTACTAAAAATTTATGGAGACGACCTAGACTCTTTAGCCATTCTGGCTGAAAGCATTGGAAAATTGGCATCGGGAGTAAATGGTGCAAAAGATATTTATGTAGAAAAAATAACAGGATTACCCCAAATTCAAATCATACTCGATAGACAAAAGATTGCCCAGTTTGGAGTGACTATCGATGATATAAACCGAACCGTACGCACTGCATTTGCGGGGGAAACTGCCGGATTGGTTTTCGAAGGCGAGAAAAGATTTGATTTGGTGGTGCGGCTGCGAGAAGAAAGCCGAAAAAGTATGGAAGATATCAGCCAATTATATATTTCAAATGCAAAAGGCGATTTGATTCCTATTACCCAAGTGGCTTCAATTGAAATGAAAACGGCACCGAGTCAAATACAAAGAGATTTTACAAAACGAAGAATTGTGGTTGGATTTAATGTGAGGAATAGAGACGTGGAATCTTTGGTAAAAGACGTAAAGGCTAAAATAGATAATGAAATTAAATTGCCTGAGGGTTATTCGGTAACGTATGGCGGAAGCTTTAAAAATTTGCAAGAGGCCAAAACCAGACTTGCCATTGCCCTGCCTTTAGCATTGCTTTTGATATTGGTGTTGCTATATTTTACATTTCATTCAATGAAGTATTGTTTGCTCATTTTCAGTGCCATTCCGCTTTCTGCTATTGGCGGTTTAGCAGCCCTTTGGCTTAGAGGAATGCCTTTTAGTATTTCGGCAGGAGTTGGTTTTATCGCTTTGTTTGGCGTGGCAGTGTTAAATGGAATAGTACTTATTTCTGAGTTTAATAGCTTGAAAATCAATGGTTCACACAATTTATTGAAAGTAATACTTCAGGGCACACAAAATCGATTACGCCCAGTGTTGATGACTGCCATGGTAGCTTCCTTGGGATTTATGCCTATGGCTTTATCGCATGGAGCGGGAGCAGAAGTACAAAAGCCATTGGCAACTGTGGTAATTGGCGGCTTGGTAACGGCTACATTACTGACATTAATAATATTGCCACTATTGTATTTAATGGTCGAAAAAATTGGGAGGAGAAAAGAAAACTTAGAATTTAGTTGAATGCAAATTGCGTGATAAACATCCGATTTCTTAATTAGGTCAGATAGAGAAGTTTAAGACTTTATTGAATGTTGATAAAAAAACTCAGGCGAAATATCATATTCACAAAGTATTAAGTCACCATTTAAATCTTTCATATAAGCACTATTTTCCCAATACAACTGGCAAAAATCGCCAATTTTAACTGTATTGAAT
>CAZMFZ010000085.1:0-16788 GCA_964565665.1 uncultured Bifidobacteriaceae bacterium
CCACTAATGGCTGCAGCTGCAGCTTTAACAGGGAAAGTGGTAGATGTGAGGGAATATTTATAAAAAAAATTTAATACTTGAGGTGCTTAATATTCTTGTGGAATTGAGTAATAAGAATCATTTAATCGGAATGAAGATTATAGCTGATAGAATTCAAGATAAGAAGGATATTGAAGCACTATTAAAATAAAAAAAATAATGGAGATACCTTTAAATAATGCGGAGAAAGGTTTTTATTATGATGCAACCGATGAGCAAATAGCAAGGCATCAGTTACATACAATTGAAGAAATATTGTATTGGATAGAAGATATGAACAAATTGCTACGAGAAATACAAACAGAGGATGAATGGAATAAAGCCTATTTGCTAAAGAACAAACCAAGTACTTATAGTAGTAAACTTAAAGAATTATATAGCATTTAAATTGCAGATTTTATATAAGTAATAGATAATTCAACAATAGTCAATTAAATACATTAATGTCAAAAGAAAACTTCAAACAAAAGATAATACAGTCCACAGCAGTTCCTATAGAAATTGAAAATATTGATACTGACCAAATAATACCTGCAAGATTCCTAAAATCTACTTCTAGAGAAGGTTTTGGGAAAAATCTTTTTATTGATTGGCGTACCAATGCTGATGGCAGTCCTAAAACCGACTTTCCACTTAATAATGTAAAGTATAGCGGAGAAATATTGGTGGCAGGCAAAAATTTTGGCTGCGGCAGCAGCCGCGAACATGCCGCTTGGGCCCTGGCCGATTATGGATTTAAAGTGATAATTTCAAGCTTTTTTGCAGATATTTTCAAAAATAATGCCCTCAATAATTTCATTTTGCCCATTACAGTTAGTGATGAATTTTTATCATTAATATTCGAGAAAATTAATGCAAACCCACAAATAGAAATTGAAGTAAATTTAGAATCTCAAATGCTGACTGTTGAAGGCAAATCAGAAAGCTTCGACATTAATCCCTACAAGAAAATATGTTTGCTAAATGGCTATGATGATATTGATTATCTATTGAGCTTGAAAACAGAAATTGATACCTATGAAAAGAAAGCACTGGCTTTCTAATATTCATTTTCACAAATGTAAAAAGTTGTCAATTTCTACGAATTGGCAGCTTTTCGCATTTTATGAGTATCTAGTTCAATTTTTTTATAAAAAGCTGTAAATCAATGAAACATTGTTAAAATACATGCGTTCAAATAGTATCATTCAAATATTAAATTGTATATTTGCAATGCGAAATAGAATTTAAAATATATAAAACATATATAATTAGGGCTCGTAACAGAGAAAAAAATTTTTCATTAATTAGGTTTAGGTTTGGTTAATTAATTCTACAAAGTCCCGAGATGGTATCTCGGGATTTTTTATTTCTCAGGGTTTTAAAAATTATCTTTATTTTTACTTCACCTAGTTAAACCGTTTTAAACCAGCATTCATGAGAGTATTTATTTTTATATCTTTGAAAATTATAGCCTTTGCAGTTTTTTCGCAAAGCATGGATTCTGACCTTAGTAGAAAACAAGGTGATTTATTTTACAATGCCAAAGAATACAGAAAAGCTATTGAAAAATACAATCTTGCTCTGAAAACCAATTCATATAGCGATACTTCTAAAAAAGCTATGATTGCCTATTTGGCACTGGTAAATCAACTGGGGATGAGCTATTATTACACTGAAGATTATATCAATAGCATCAAAACGCTTAAATCGGTTGAGAATATTTATTGTAAAACCTGTAAAAATTCTATCCAATATTCTTCGGTATTGAACAATTTGGCCAATGCGTATCTTGAAACTTTAAAATATTCAAAAGCAGAGGAATATTTCAAAAAATCGCTTGGCATCAAGCAAAAAGTATCGGGCAAGCAAAGCCTCGATTACGCGATTGGCCTCAATAATTTGGCTGATTTATACAATAGCAATGGCAATTTTTTTAATGCAGAGCCGCTGTATAAGCAAGCCCTTGTCATTTTAGAAAAAGCAGCAGAAACCAATACTTTGACCTATGCTGTGATTTTAAACAATCTAGCTGAAATATTTTCTTCCTCTGGCAGTTACGATTTGGCTATTCAGAATTATCAAAAATCGATTCAGATAAAAAAAGCTTTAGAAATACAAGAGGAAAGTTCGCTTGCTAACACTTACATTAATTTGGCAACTACCTATTTAAAAAAAGAGCAGTTCAATTTATCGGAAGAGTTTTTTATCAAAGGAATGAAGTTGAAAGATGAAGTTTCTGGCACTGAAAATATAGAATACGGCTATGCAATGCACAATTTTTCAGAACTCTACTTCAAAAAAGGCGATTATGCGAAGTCGCTCCGTATCAATTTGAATGCCATAGCGTTGATGAAAGCCAAATCGACTGCTAATTTGACTGTGGAAGATGTGTTGCTGAAAGCTTCATTGGCTACAAAATATTTTAGGGTGGGTAGTGTGCAGAAAGCAGATAGTATTTTTAAATCAACTAATGATGTTTTCAAAGTCAAATTCTCGGATAAAATAGGAGAATACGCCTTATTTTTAGTTCAGTATGCCGATTTTTTACATTCAACTGGCAAATATGCAATGGCAGATGATTTGATGAATACAGCTGTAAAAGCCAAAAATGAGGAAATCAAAAGAGTATTCAAATACTTGAGTGATAGAGAAAAAAATCAGTTTGTAGATAAAAATGAATCGTTTTTCAATACTTATCTAAAATACGCTTTGAAGAGGGCTGGAGTTTACCCCAAGATACCCACTACAAACCCAAGTGCTGAAATGCTTGTGCAGTTACTCAATTTCAGAATAAATAACAAGGCCTTGATTCTAAATTCGAGTGCCAAACTCAGGAATAAAATATTTGAATCGAGCGATACATTGCTTAAAAATAAATATTTGCAATGGGAAGATATGCGAAATTTAATTTCGCAAGCCAACAATCAAAATGCCACGGTGGCTACAAAAGCTAAAATTCAACAATTAGCAGAAAAAGCCAATACTATTGAAATTGAGCTTTACCAGCTTTCAGATGTATATAAGAAAATTTACAACGAACCCAGCGAAAACTACGAATCTTTAATAAGCTATTTATCTGATAATGAGGCTGCTATTGAAATACTAAAAGTGAAACATAGCCGAGATACTATTTATTATTTTGCCATCATTGCCGATAAAAAATCAGGTGTGCCCAAGGCGGTTTTTTTGCCAAATAGTGCCATGCTTGAAAAGCGAAATTTGAAATACTATCGCAACTCTATAAAATTTAAAGAAGAAGATAGCGAATCGTTTGATGCATATTGGAAGCCAATAGTTACAAATTTATCATCAGGGATAAATAAAATATATCTTTCACCTGATGGCATTTACAATGTTGTTAATTTGAATTGCCTTAAAAATACAGCAACTAAGAAATATGTGATTGAAGAATATGATTTGCACTTGGTTTCTAACTTGAAAGAAGTAGCCAAGCTAAAAGCTAAGGCAGAAAAAGACCCTAACGTTATTTCTGCCGCATTGTATGGCCATCCTGAATATTTCGCCAACCAACAAAGCAACTCACCCCAAACCAATCAGGAATTGCAAAGAAGTGTAGGAGCTTCGCTTACCGATATACCTTTTACTGATTTGCCTGGCACGGAAACAGAGGTAAATCAAATCAATTCTACATTAAAAAAGAGCAATATAGCCACCGATTTATACTTGAAAGCCGATGCCACAGAAGGGGAATTGAAAGAAGGAATACAGCCTTTTATTGTTCATATTGCCACACACGGCTACTTTATTCCTGAATTGGGTGCCAATGCTAAAGAATCGATGTTGCGGTCGGGTGTGGTGATGGCAGGGGTGAATCCCAATGCCGAAAACGATGGTTTGCTTACCGCTTATGAACTTTCCTCACTTGATTTTTCTAAAACAAGCTTACTCGTTTTTTCTGCTTGTGAAACTGGATTAGGAGAAGTAAAAAATGGAGAAGGAGTGTATGGGTTGCAAAGAGCAGCAATTATTGCAGGTGCTAAAACGGTATTGATGAGCCTTTGGACGGTAGACGACCAAGCGACAAAAGATTTAATGGTAGCATTTTATACCAATTTGGTGCAAACTAAAAACAAACGCCAATCGTTAAGAAACGCTCAGTTGCAGATGCTTGCCAAATATAAATATCCATATTATTGGGGTCCGTTTGTGATGGTGGGTGAGTAAAAAGCGAACTAAATTAATATTTATATAAGGTTGCCATCTCCAAAGTATTTATCGCAAATCTTAGCCCTTTCAGGGATTTTAGAACTTTTGTCATTATGAATTTAAGAATTATTTACATGGGTACGCCTGAATTTGCAGTACCTGGTTTGAGAATGTTGGTTGAAAACGGCTACAATATAGTTGGTGTAATTACCGCTCCTGACAAGCCGCAAGGTCGAGGGCAGAAACTTGGCGAAACACCAGTGAAAGAATATGCTAAATCTGTAGGGCTACATATCTTGCAGCCTGAAAAGTTGAAAAACGAAGATTTTTTAGCCGAATTGAAAGCCTTGAATGCCGATTTGCAAATTGTTGTAGCTTTTAGAATGTTGCCTGAAGTGGTGTGGGCAATGCCTCCGATGGGCACTTTTAATCTTCACGCCTCCCTTTTACCTCAATACCGTGGGGCAGCACCCATCAATTGGGCAATAGTAAATGGTGAAAAAGAAACAGGGGTTACTACCTTTTTTCTCAAGCATGAAATAGATACTGGAGATTTAATTTTACAAGAAAAAGAACCAATTTTTGAAACCGATACTGTAGGCTCACTTTATAAAAAGTTGATGAATAAGGGAGCTATAATGATATTGAAAACAGTGAAACTGATCGAAAACAATGTAGTTGTGCCTATTCCTCAAGTTCATTTAGATGAATTGAAACATGCGCCAAAGATATTTAAAGAGAATTGTAAAATAGATTGGAGTAAATCGACCAACCAAATTCGTGATTTTGTGCGAGGCCTAAGTCCATACCCTACCGCTTTTTGCCTCATCAATGACAATTATTGCAAAGTGTTTGAAGTTGAAATGGTGAATGACGAGTTACAATCAGTAGGTGAATTAAGCACTGATAGTAAAACCTTTGTAAAAGTTGGCACAGCAGATGGGATTGTATTGCTTAAAGATATACAACTGGAAGGGAAAAAACGCATGAAAATTGATGAGTTTTTAAGAGGATATAAAATAGTTTCGGTGGGTTAGCTCTCGAAAAGTCAAATCAAAATGAGTAAATTTTAATCAATGGCAAAGCATCATTTATACCATTTGTTGGTGGAATGGACAGGCAACAATGGCTCTGGAACGGCTGATTACCGCAGTTACGAGCGTAACCATGAAATAAGAGTTGAAAGCGGTGATTAAAGCCTCTTCTGACTCAGCCTTCCGAGGAGACAAAACCCTGAATAATCCCGAAGAATTATTTTTGGCGTCATTTTCATCTTGCCACATGCTTTGGTATTTGCATCTATGTGCAGATGCTGGAATAATTGTAGTTGCTTACACTGATAATGCTGCAGGAACTATGGCTGAAACCGAAGATGGAGGAGACCATTTTACTGAAGTGAATCTATTTCCTAAAGTGGTAGTAACTCAAAAATGGATGATTGAACCAGCCAATGCACTTCATTTCAAAGCCAACAAACTTTGCTATTTCGCCAATTCATGCAATTTTGAAGTGAAGCACTTGCCTGAATGTGTGGTGAAAAGACCCACATTCACCTGAGATTAATTTACCATATCTTCGAGCTGACTGGCAGCCAATTTGAATGCACAAATGCGTTTGAATCGGCCATCAATATATGCACTTCCGACAATAAGCAACCCGCCATCACTGGTAAGTGTCAACGCTCCATTTTCGCATGGAATATTGAGCCCGAAATATTTAGAATCAATCAAGCTTCCCGAAACTTCATCATAAACATAAAGCACAATTTGTTTATTTACTGTGGTAGAAGCGAAAAACAATACTTTTTTGCCGCCAACAGTTAGGCGACTGGCAGAGATAATAGCATCGGGTTCTAGCTCAAGCATTCTGCGACCTGAGATATCGGTGCTGGCAGACACAGCACTTGAGCTAAGTGTGGCTTTAGCATTGATATAATTATCTCCAAAATAAAATCTTGAAATGGCAAAAGTGTTCCCATCTATAGGCGTAATACTGTTCATCCCTCCAGAATAACGATAGCCATTCACAACTCTTGTTTGCTTTTGATCTGAATTGCTCACGAACACCAAAGAGAAGCTGAAATTTCTAAATCCATTAAAATAATATTCTCCAGTGGAAGTTTGACCAACTGCAAATGGATACCTTTTGCCATTATTCGAAATATGCCCTATAGCAAACTCATCTGCAGTTTCTAAAATATCATATTTTTTGTTGAATGCCTCAGTCAATGAGGTACTGTATTTGGCGAATGTAGTAGCTCTATCACTTTGATTAAAACCCTGAACCAAATAACTCCCATCATTGGCCAATCCGATACAAAGCGGGTATTGGATTGCCAAGGGTGTATTTGAAATCAAATTACCTTCAGTATCAACTTCCAGCATATAGGCTTGAGTGGTTATGCTATCCATTGCCAAGAATCTGTAATTGGTATTAAATTTAAAAATTCCTTTGGCTGGTGCTACAAATTGGGCAAAGGCAGCAGTGGGGGTTTGCTTCACCACTTTTCCTTCTTTGTCTATTACCAATATAGAAATACTCGGAAATTGCTTGTCAGGTACTTGGTTCATTCCTAATAGCAAATATCCGGTTTCAGTTTCTACTACATCAATGGCGGTAATAGCATTGCTAAAAGAGTTTTCATTGTAAATCTTGGTAAATGATTGTTTTGGATCGGCAGTATTAAGCGTTTTTGCACATGATATGCACCATATTGCTAAAATTAAAACCCAAAATTTAGAATTTTTAAAAGTCTGAAGTAGAATTGTAGAAATCATATATGTAAACTATCGGCATTAAATAATTGGTTTTCTCAACTTGTCTGCTTTGGAACTTTCACATTAACTTGATGTGTCGGCCTCTTTAACTTAATTTCAGCTTCATATTATGTTAAAGTTACATTCCAACTTAATATTGAGTTGGACCACCAAACCTAATACTAGAAATCAAAATAAATCTTTTGTGTAGTTACAATCCTTTGGGTTATCCCTACTTTGTCTTCACTGACCTATATTCCCCAGTATTCAAAAATTTTAATGGGAATAGCACTCCTACACTTATTTCCAAATTCGACAGCTTTAGGTTGTCCATTGCATCGCCTGAGCCTGAAAGTGCATTTTCGGTATAGCGATGTTCTGCACTTGTAATGTTATTCAGTCCCAATAAATAATTACCTTCTAAAAATATCCGAACGTTTGCCAAATCGTAATTTACGCCTACGCCACCCATTACCCCATACCACCAAGGGTTTAAAAGGTTGGTAGCACCTATTATGATGGGTTGGTCTTCAAAGCTAGTAGTGCCACCGCTGGCTTGGTCTGTTCCGCTTTTCTTGAGCGATTTCTGGGCATTGAATTTATAGCCTACAAAACCACCCCCATGTATATATGGTCGCAGTTTACTGCTTAAAAACTCAAATTTTAAAGTTAAAGGCAAGTAGGCGTACTCCACTATTTGGGTTTGCTCTTGTTTGATTTCTACAGTATTGGTAGGGGTAGCTACATCTTGCCATTTGAAAGTATTTGAATAGCTAAAGAGGGTACTTTTGTAGCCAGGAGCTGCATAAATTGAAAATCTACGAAATGAATATTGGAATGCAAACTGAAATTGAGTGCCTATTTTATTGAAAGATTGGTATTCCTTTTTGTAGCCATCGTAATTGCCGTCAATGGGTTCAAATACGGTAAATCGTTCGGCAACCAAGGGCTGCGTGAGGTTGATTCCTCCTTTTAGGCCAAGCCAATATTGCGATTTTTCAAAAGGATTTGCTTTGGGAAAAGATTGCTTATTCTCACCCGCTTCCAAATTCAAGCCTAAGAAGACCAATGAAATTGAATATATAAAAAATGGTATATTTCTCAACATAAAAATAAATTAAGGTATAGGTTAATACTTATATTAATGGAAAATAATCCTTTTTTATGGTCTTTGAGATTCTATTCCCATTATGCTCGAGTATTGATGATTAAAGGGGATTTAGGACTGCGAAAGCATTACCTGAAACCAACTATAGAAAAAACCACGGCTTACCTATCTCCCCCCTTTTATCATAAAAACAATGTTATGAGCTCCTAATCTTCTAGCTTCCATGTTTCCTCTTCACAATCTACAAATGATACTATGCCTTTCTGTTTTAAATAGAACAGTTTTTTGAAAGTTCCGTTGCTCGGTTTAATATTTATACTGTCGCATAAATCTTGATAATTTGTATCGACCACTAATGTGTCGAGAAAAGGGGATTTAATTTCAAATCCTGTATCCCAATAAATAGTAAACTGAAAATAATTGTCGCTTTTAAGAAATTCTATGTGGTAATCATTTTTATTTGAATTAATTCCTTCCAAAAGAAAAAATCTGATTTTATAAAATTCTTTGTAATACTTCACCCATGCGCCCTGAGCATCTTGTATATTAAATCCATTTTCTATTTGTTGCAGTACATATTTTTCAAGCTTGACATCACCTTGTCTCTTATACGTAAGTGTATCTCCAATCTTAAAACTTGGAAATAATTTTCTTTCTTCATCGGAAAATCTGTAATACACTTCTTTGTCTTTACAAGAAAACAACAGAAAAGTCAATGCGATAATAAAGAATAACTTTTTCATTTTATTATGACTAACTTTTCGGTTTTATTCAACTTGTCATTTGAAATTCGTAACTGATAAACACCTTCCGAAAAAATTTCCATATCTAATCGTAACATATTTGATGACACTTTTCTTTTGTCTTTTTGTACAGAACCATTCATACCAACAATCTCAACAGTTACTTCACTATCTATATGTTGATTAAATTGAAGTTGAATTTTACCTTGCGATGGATTTGGAAAAATATAAAAATCAAGATTTGCACTTTCTACTAAATCAGGAGAATCTTCTGACACTTCTTTTCGCAAACCAAATGGTAGATCAGTACACTGAGAGGTTTGTATTTGCACTACAAAACTACTTGACGATATTTGGTTGCTTCCCGATGCCCTAATAGTACACGAAATAGTATATTGCCCAGGGTAAATATAATTTGAATTGGTAGGTGGGAAATACATAACCCAAGCTTGTAGACCACCTCCGATATTAATTGATCCTACTCCTGTATTCGGGTCAGGCGATACAGACCAAGTAATAAAGGGATTGTCATAATTTGAGATGTTAGACATATAGTAACGCCCATTAAAAATTGAATATGGAAGTGATCCTATAGAATTTGTACTTACATTGAATAGGTCGAGACACTTTATTTTTGTGTCAGTATAGACATATCTATTTTCCGTATTACCAATTGAACAATTTGTAGCATAAACTTGTGAACTCCCGGAAATAATTGGGTTTGGAAGTGTTAATCCTGTAGAGCAAACTGATGGCTGAGCAGTTGGTATAGCTCTAAAATTAGAGCCACCTTTTGCTCTGAAACCTGGTAGAAGTCTGATATAGGTACCCGCAGTAAAAGTTACATTTGCACCACTTTCTATAACTACATCGCCTTGTCTGCTTTGGGCAAAGTTGTTGGTACTCGTATTTTGAAAAACATTCCTACCTGCGTTAATGGTATTGGATGCAATAAATTGCCGAGTATTTCTAATAGTTCGATTTTGTAAAAGTATCTTGTCATTATTAAATTCAACATTTATTAATCGGTTAACCAGAAATGTAATATCATCTACAAAAGTATGAGACGAATTTAAGTTAGTAACATAAATATCATCAAAAGGTATTATGTTATTTGCAATCAGATTGGTTTCATTTCGATTAAGCACATATAAGTTTTGGTTTTCGGGAGAGCGAACGTCTAAAGAACTCACTACTGGCACAAAACAATAATAATTTTTGCCAAAATTATCTGCAAGTGGATAATTATTTGACAGTAGCCCTCCAGGAGCATAATCAAACATTAAGTTATCGGAATAATTGGCATCCCAAGAAGTTGTAGACCATTGTGTAGGAATAACGCTTAATTTGCGATATGCCACTCTGTTATTGCCTGATTTATTGGCCCATGCTTTCAATTCTATGCCTAATCCAATTTGATTTACCCACATTATTTGGTCTCCCTCTTGTGGATTATTCCATTGAGGGGTTCTATCGTTTGCACCATTAATGATGGCTATCTTTTTGCAATTACTAGGATGACCCTTAGCTGCAAGATCTGTCATAAAAGATTGAAATTCAGATGCTGGGTCGCCACCTAAATATCTTTTTAGCATTTGTTTACCAGCTGTAGATTTCTGACCTTCTACCAAAAATTTTGCACCTTCATCTCCAAATACATCAGCAATAGCTAAAGCAATATTGACAGGATAATTTGTAGCTATTTGTTGTAGTCCAACTGGTACGTTTGCTCCTTGATGAGGGCTATCTAAGGTGATGTAAGTACCAATTTGATGGTCATAATTTTCATTCTCCAATTCTACTAATCCATATCTGACTACTAGTCCCCCCATGCTAATTCCCACTACAGCACCTTCTTTATTTCCTACTTTTTGTAAATTAATAGTTTTTACAAGATTTTTAAAAACATTTTTATTATCATAAATAGATGCTCCACCATTTGTAAAATCCAAAATCACTACATCATATCCTCTATTGGCTAACGTAAAAAGGGAATAACCTCCAAATTGATCGTTTTGGAGATGAAAACCTAAATCATTCGTATTTGCAGGGTCAAATCCTTCTACTATATAAAAAGGTTTGTCTAATACGTTATCACATCCCAGATAAACAAATGCACTTCCTCCAATTATCGGTACATCAATTCTGGCAGAACTTCTAAAGTTGCTATTTGTTGAAGTATCTTTAATGTCATTTATGGGGGTACTGGAAATATTTAGTGTTTGATCAGGTGTTGGTAATGCTAAATGTATAACTTCAATCTTCGAAAAATAATTTAGTGTGTCCTTACCTCTATAAATTCTAAAGTGTATACTTTTTTCGCCAACCGAAGAATATGTTTTCTTAATGGATTGGTCTGTTTCAGTTGAATATGACAAAAAACCACTACCATCTCCAAAATCAACATCAACGCTCTTAATTAGCCTTTTTCTGTTAGAAAAGTAGTATTCTGGTTTGATTTTAAAGGTTACATTTTTGTTATAAACCTTTGATTGCAAAGCTGCAATTGCAGAAACTCTTATTTTTTGAATTTTGGAATCATTGGGGCTTAAAGTGTCAGAAACAAAATTTGTAGAAAAATCAATAATTCCAATTGGAATTATTGGATTCTTTTTATCATAAATTTCGTTGGAGAAATCACTTAATGCAGTCAACGGTAGAATTGAATCCTTTATATTTATTTTTGATGCCACCAAACTAGCGTATAATAATCGCCATTTTCTTTTATCATACATAAGTGGTTTTGTGTAATTTTTCTTATTGCTCGTAAAGTTGGAATCTAAAAAATCGGAAAAATCTATAAATGGAGCAATATTTAAAAGATAGCCAGTTGAAATTTTTTTCTTGTCGAGTTGGGTTACCCATGAATTAGCTTCCTCTGCTTTAAGTCCGACTACTTGAATGAAAATTAAAAATATCAATAGAAACTTCCTATTTGTCACGTTCTTAGTGTTTTTTATGTGATATAGTTGCCTATTACTTCTTGATTTTAATCAACATAATAAAATAAATCCTCGGCATCTAATCTAATTTACCACAGTCACCTTATTGATTCCCTTTGCAATGCCAGCTTCTACTTTCAGTATATAAGTACCTGCCGATAAGCCCTCAAGCGATACAGCTATTTGATGCGTTCCAGCTTCCAAATCCCCATTATGCACTTGCGAAATCCATCTGCCTTCTATATGATACAATTCTACTAAAACTTTTGCTTTATCGTTAATTTTTAATGAAAAACTTGTGGCGGTTGTGGCAGGATTTGGCGAGCAAGCCCCAATTACAAAGCGGGTAGACTGAAATTCCGATTTTGTGGACGTTGGTGTATCACTTATTATATCCAGTTTGTCAAATTTATCAAATCCCGTGGCTGCAATGGCAGCAGGTGAGGCTTTCATCCAATCTTCCAAAATAGCCCTAAATACCGATCGGTAATCATTCTGCATTTTTAAGTTTCCTCCCTCTTTATCTAAGGTTTGCTCGCTTAGGTCGGGGCTGTTTCCTACTACGCCTGGTTTTACATATTTGCCAAACAGTAGCATAGGAGCGGCACTGCCATGGTCGCTTCCGTAGCTGCCATTCGATTGCGGTCTGCGGCCAAATTCTGAGAAAGTAGCTGTTATTACCCTGTCTTCCACACCCAATTCTTTCAAATCGTTTTGGAACGCATTCATGGCCGATGATATGTGATACAGCAATGCTGCATGGCTGCCATATGAAGCATTGTAATCTTCTACTTGGTAGGCGTGGGTATCGAAGCCACCTATTCTCACCACAAATATTTTGGTTTTGATGCCCCCTTTGAGCAAACGAGCTACCAATTTCAACTGTGGTGCTAAATTGTTTTTTAATGATTTGCTTGGTGCATTTAAAGTGTAAACGCTTGGGTAGGTAACACCTCCATTGCTGCCATTGTCAAATATCTGTTTTAATCGGGTAGCATACGGGTCTGATTTTCGTTCAATTTCCAATATCCATTTCAATTCTTCTCCATAATAGGTATTTTCTAACCCTAGTGGCAACTCAACATTTCCTACTGTTTGTATCAAATTATAAAATTGAGTAGGGTCTTGTATAGAAATAGCAACGGGAATGCCTTCTTTTCTATGATACATCAATGAAACGGAAGCTCCAATTTCCAATGCTAGTGGATCTTTCATTGGGCTATTTTCCGGGTAATCAGCAGGATAATTTTTATATTCTTCATTTAATAACCGACCTGCCCAGCCACTGCCCTGATATTCGTTCTTAACTCCATCAGCACCCATAAACCATAAATCGCGGCTGCGGAAATGCGATTGGTTGTTGTTGGGGTAGGTTACACCCTGCACTATAGATACTTTGCCTTGGTCGTAAAGTGATTTTATACCTCCCATATCGGGGTGCAAGCCAGCTTGTTGTAGTTCGGGAAGTGTGCTATCTAAAGTTATGAATTTTCTAGCTCCTTTATCTGAAATAGCAATATTGGAGCGTAAATTATAATAATCATCGTATTGGTTGCTGGGAATAACCATGTTCAATCCATCATTTCCACCGTGCATTTGTATGAGTACTAGCACTCTGTCATTATCGGAGGTGCTTGCCGCAGCTTGCAATCTGCCATTTGATGCCAATAAATTGATTGGTATGCCTCCCAACATAATTGGCGCGGCAGTAGCAAGCGAAATATTTTTTATAAATTCTCTACGTTCCATATAGTTACATCAATTGATATTCAGGGGTTTGCATAATTGCGGCTAAAAAATCTTGCAATTGGCCATTTACTGCATCTGGCAAATCGGGTCTTGCCAAATATAAATTCCATTCGTTTGTCCAGTTGCTATCAGGCAAATCTTTATCTCCTTTTAATATGTTAAGAAAAAACTCAAACCTACTTTCAGATCCTGTAGAAATAACCTCAGGGAGCATGTAATCTACAAAATGCTGCACAATATTCGAAGGATTGGTAGGGGCAGTCACATTTGCTTTTACATATTCTGATAGGTTTATAGAAATCATTTCAGAAAATGTATTTCTTGCCAGTTTCAAAGTAAATTCATAGCGGTAAGCTAAGGTGTTTACTGTAATCCAGTTGCGATTAAAGTCAGGTTCTTGGTGATAAGCATCGTAGCCAGCTACATCATAAGGCTCGTAAAGCTGAATACCTTGGTTATTTAAGCTTCCTAGCAATCCGTCATAAAAGTCATAATATTTTTCTAAAGATGTAGAGGCTAGTGGAGTGACAACATTAAAAAACCGCATGGCTCCAAGTGTTACTTCCAGAGGCGATTTGATTATGTCTCCATGCGTGTTGTCGGTAGTTATAGCATTATTGTTATCGTAAAAATATTGGCTGCAAAGCAACTCTTTTATAACGGGCAATATCTCAAAGTTGCTAGCAGTAAAAGTATCTGCCATGGGTGAAATTACATTTGTTTCTACATCAGCTGTAATGTCGTAATACACAAAAAAGCGGTAAATTTTCCTGCAAAAATTTTCGGCAGTGGCCCTTTGGTTGAAAATCATATCTACCAATTGCGAAACCTGATCTTTCACCGATTCTTTTCGGGCTTTGCCATCTACCACGTTGGCTACAGTTTGCTCATCAATTGTGCTGGGGTTAAGTATTAATTCAGCAGCGTGCGATATAACGGTATTTTGAAAAGCCTCGCTAAACTTCCTTTCGGGTGTAATTGAGGCATCGTGGCGTGTAGCGTATTGGCCTTCTCCAGTAATAATGCCAGTTGGCAAACCAGTAATAATATCAATTTCTGCAAAATCATTGTCATTTTTCCAACCAGATAATATTCGAGCAGCTACCTTAATATCTGCCTCGGTGTAATTGGTGTAGTCGCCAAGTGTTGCTTTTTCTGGCCCTCTGCCAATGGTATGTAATTCAAAAAGCTCACGGGCAAAGTTTTCATTAGGTCTGCCTACTTCGTTTATTCTGCCATCAAGCAATATCAACATGGCGTTGTCAATGCACATTTTTTTCGTCAGAGTTTTGATATTGCCCAAGGCATAAAACCTGAAAAGTGCGTTTTGATAATAAAGTGCAGTAGCATTTTCAACAGCTGAGTCAATGGTTGGGTAAAAAGTATTGAACAGAAATACCATCCTTTCTTTAATATTTGTACCCGAATTCAGCATTTGATCAAGCCACCAGCTTTTTACATAGCTTGTTAAATCTCCGTTCTCGCTATTTTCTTCCTCATTAGGTTTTGGAAGCCAAGGTAAGCCTGTTTTTAAATCAGATGGAGGGGTAGGTGTGGCTACTGTAGCGGTTAGTAAAGCAAAAGCTTGTGCCGCAGTAAGAGAAGCAAAACTATCTATGGCTGCTTTGTCGGGACCAAAAGTAGCTCTGCGGAGTAAATGAGCTGCATTTCTAACTCCTAAAGTTCCTGAATGTTGAGTTAATGGCATAGTTGAAGTAGAATTCTAAAAATAAATATATAGAGATTGGCATAACAATGCTAAGATAAATATGATTTTGATAAAAAAGGTAAATCGGATGTAAATGTTTATTTTATCGATATTGGATAAAATCAATAGCAATTACAAGGTTTGGCAAAAATACTTTCATATTGATTTGGTAATTGAAAAACGAAGCTCTGTCGAAATATTGAGTAGAATAGTCTAAAAATAGTACAAAAAATACTCACTAATTGGCTTTAGCATAGTATAAAGCCAAGAATCAAAAGTCATAGAAATATTGGCTTGATTTGAACCGTAATTGCTAAATTCTTTGAATACTGCAATTCACACGCTATATTTGTATGATTAAGTTACGGTAATATTGAATGAATATTTACTAAATAACTCAAAACTAATTCTCCCCAATGACTAAGACTTTATCATTCCCTAAGTTTATTGTTTCAATTATTTCGTTTTTTGTCATAAGTTATATTTCCAATGGGCAAACTAGATTTTGGGTAACTGGAGGTAGTGGTTTATGGAATAATGTTAATAACTGGAGTGCAACCTCTAGTGGGGCTTCTGGTGCGAGTGTTCCTAGTGGTACTTCATTTATTGCAGTATTCGATGCAAATTCGGGAAATCCAATTATAACACAAGATATAAATAACCTTGCAATTGCCCAAATTTCCATAGTTGGAGCAAACGTAGTTTTTCAACCTAACAATAACAATAACAGGAACATTACAGTTGGAAACGCTCTAAGTGGAGATGATATATATATATTAAACTCTAATGTAACAATTTCAGGTGGTGCTACAAATAGAACTTTAATTTTCTCAAATACTTCTGGAAACACTGCACTGTTTATCAATTCAAGAATATCTGTTCAGGCAGGTTTAGGAACATCAGGAATTTTGACTAATAATGGGGGAAGTGCATTGAGCATGGTTTTTAATGCTACTTCAACGTATGTTCACAATTTAGATGCAGGAACAATCCCTTTAGCCACTTGGCAAACAGGTTCTATTTGTAGTGTCACCGGATCAACAGCAACAGCACCTACAACAGCAAGCTTTGATAACCAAACTTTTTCAAACTTAGTATGGAATACACCTAATTTAACTGCTGCAGATGGTGACATTACATCAAATTTAACAGTATCAGGCACTTTAACAGTTGAATCCACAGGTACAGGGAGATTTACAATAAACAGAGCAAATAATGGTTCCACTCGTACTTGGCAAATAAATAATTTTTCACAAAATGCCGGTATTATTAATATGTCAAGGTCAAATACTGATATTGGGATTTTAGCTATTACAGGTACGTTCGCTCAAACAGGAGGTAGAGTCGAGAGAACAGGAGGATCAATAAATTCCAGTTTGGTTTTATCAGGAACTTCCAATCAAAACATAACTTTAACTTCTTTAACTAGTGGCAATTTTGAAGTAAACAAATCTTCTGGCATCGCCACCTTACAAAATAGTATTTCTCTTCCTGCCAATCTTTTGCTTACAGCAGGAGACCTAGCATTAGCAAGCAATACGCTCACCTTGGCGGCAGCCACTGGGGTTATAACTTCAACAAACGGAAGACTTAT
>CAZMFZ010000086.1:0-13788 GCA_964565665.1 uncultured Bifidobacteriaceae bacterium
ATAGGCATTTCTAATTTTCAGAACGATGGTTACTACTCCCATGAATTATTTTTTTATTCTAAAGTATGGCAAGAAGTGAATGTGCCTAAATATTAGCTTGACATTCCGTTTATTGAACAATATTGACTTTTTAAAATATTGTCTCGTTTTTAAGGCACTAGTCCCACTAAAAAGTTGATAGTTAACCCTTTCGATTGAAAAAATCAATATGATTTTGCATTGAATATAATAAATTTCTACATTTCGATCCCAAACCCTAATACATGATTGATAAACTCATAGCGTACAGCATTAAGAACAAGCTCACAGTCGGTACATTTACGCTAATGCTAGTACTGTTTGGTGCTTACTCTATTTCAAAGCTGCCCATCGATGCCGTGCCTGATGTTACCAACAATCAGGTAATGATCATTACCCAAAATCCCAACTTAGCACCCTACGAAATTGAAAAATTCCTAACCGCACCCATTGAGTTGGCTATGGCCAATGTGCCCGGATTGATGGAGATTCGCTCTATTTCAAAATTTGGGCTTTCGGCCGTTACCTTAGTTTTCAATGACGATATGGACGTGTATCGGGCTAGGCAACTGGTGCTGGAGCGACTGAAAGAACTGGAGAGAGATGTGCCTCCAGAAATGGGGCAACCAACATTGGCTCCAGTTTCTACTGGCTTGGGCGAAATCTACCAATATGTATTGAGGCCAAAAAACCCCAAAGACACATCCTACTCACTTATGGATATTCGCACCATTCAAGACTGGATAGTGCGGAAGAAATTGCTGGGTACAGAAGGCGTGGCCGATGTGAGCAGCTTTGGTGGTTATGTAAAAGAGTACCAAGCAAAAGTAAAGCCTCCTCTGCTGCGAACTACCAATGTAACCATGGAAGAGCTATTCAAAGCTTTAGAAAATGGAAACGGAAATACAGGAGGTGCTTATTTGGAAAAAGACGGAATAGCTTTTGTAATTAGGGGGATTGGACTGGCTCAATCTCTGGAAGACATCAGAACCACCGTAATTAAGCAGAATAATGGTGTGCCTGTGTATGTGAAAGATGTGGCTGATGTAGAATTTGGCTCTTCGGTTCGGTATGGCGCCATGAGCATGGATGGCAATGGTGAAGTGGTGGGTGCTGTGGTGTTGATGAGAAAAGGAGAAAACGCCTCCCGTGTTGTAGTAAATATTAAAGAGAAAATTAAAGAAATAGAAAAGCTGCTGCCTGACGATTTGATAATTGAGGCCTTTATCGATAGAGAAGCTTTGGTAAACCGAGCTATAAAAACCGTTACCAAAAACCTGTTAGAAGCTTTTGTAATCGTGGTTTTTGTGGTTTTGCTCTTCCTGGGCGATATCCGTGCTAGTTTGCTCGTGGCTTCAGTAATTCCGCTATCGCTGTTTTTCATGATTATTTTGATGAATTACTTTGGTGTTGGGGGCAACATTCTTTCTTTGGGAGCGATTGACTTCGGCCTCACTGTCGATCCAGCCATTATTGTGGTAGAGAGTGTGGTGGTATCAATGGCCATTGGTTTGAAAAACTTGGGCAAAAAAGTGGATCAGGAAGCAAAGGACTCAATTGTGTACGAAGCTACGCTCGAGATAAAAAAGTCGGTAGTTTATGGCGGCCTTATTATCTTAATCGTGTATTTCCCGATTATGACTTTGAGTGGAATAGAAGGTAAAATGTTCACTCCAATGGCTTTAGCAGTGAGTTTTGCCATATTTGGTGCCATTCTTTTTGCACTTACCTACATCCCGATGATGAGCTCACTGATACTCAAGGGGCACGATGGAGAGCACAAAAATTTTTCCGATAAGTTTGTTGATTTTCTCTTTCGAGGATATTTACCAATATTGAAAGCGGCTTTTAAGTTTCAATATGTCATTATTGGTGGGGCATTTGCTTTGTTGTTTTTTGCTTTTTTTGTTTTTTCAAAGATGGGTGGCGAGTTTATCCCGAAGCTCGATGAAGGAGATTACAATATCGAAATCCGAAACCCTGTGGGCACTTCGCTTACGCAATCAAGGTTGTTTGCAGACAAAGTTCAAAAGCTTTTCATCCAAAACTATCCTGACGAAATAAAGCACGTAGTGGCCAAAATAGGCACTTCAGAAATACCTACCGACCCTATGCCTATTGAAGCTATAGATTTGGTAGTAACGCTGAATGATAAAGACACATGGAAAAAAGCCCATACAAAAGATGATTTGACATTGCTTTTAGCGGATGAATTGAAAAAATTTCCCGGCATTATATATTCATTCTCACAGCCTATTGACAATCGTTTCAACGACATGCTCAGTGGTGCAAAAACAGATGTAGTAATCAAAGTTTTTGGTGATGATTTGGATAAATTGACTGATGTAGGCAATAAAATAGCGGCAATTCTTACAGGTTTGCAAGGCTCGGCCGATGTGCAAGTACAAAAAGTAGGCGGCCTTCCACAGATAATGGTGAAGTATGATCGAAGGATATTATCCTATTATGGGATACAAGTAGAAAGCGTAAATAAATTGGTTCAGACCGGATTTGCAGGAAGCAAAGCCGGCACTATTTATGAAGGCGAAAAACGATTCGATTTGTCTGTTCGCCTTTCAACTGAAGACAGAAACGGACTCGAGGATTTGATGAACCTGCAAGTATCGACAGGGAATGGCACTTTGATTCCGCTTCGCGAAATTGCTGATATTAAAATAGAAAAAGGGCCTGCTGAAATTTCCAGACAAAATGGGCAAAGAAGACTGAATGTAGGCTTCAATGTGCGAGGCAGAGATGTGGAAAGTATAGTAAATGAAGCCCAATCGAAAATTGAAAAGGAAATAACTCTTCCCGATGGTTATTCTTTGGCTTATGGTGGTGCTTTTGAAAATTTGCAACGTGCCAAAGCTCGGCTTTCAATTGTATTGCCAATTTCATTGCTCATTATTTTCGGCTTGCTCTATGCCACATTTGGCACAGTAGGCGATAGTTTGCTGGTGTACAGTGGCATTCCACTTTCTGCTGTAGGAGGCATATTTGCCTTGTCGCTTCGCGATATGTCGTTTAGTATTTCTGCAGGTATTGGTTTTATATCCCTTTTTGGTGTAGCTGTGTTGAATGGTATATTGTTAATTGGCCATTTCAAAACCGTGCAAAACCGCCATGGTTCGGGCAATATTTATCAAAGGGTAGAAACTGGAGTGAGAGAGCGTTTTCGCCAAGTGCTGATGACCTCTGCAACTGCTGCTTTGGGATTTCTGCCTATGGCTATTTCGCATGGTGCTGGTGCTGAAATTCAAAAGCCACTCGCCACTGTGGTAATAGGTGGCTTGATAACCGCAACCATTTTAACTCTTGTGGTATTGCCCATTCTCTACATCGTATTTAACGACAGAAAAATTAAACTCAATCTCTAACACCCTAATATCGTGCAAAATACAACATCATTTAAAATAAGCTTGCTTCTAACCATTGCCTTTGTTTTCGCGGCTTGTAGTGAAGAAAAACCCAAAGTAGAGAACAAATCTACCATTGTCGGACCACCATCTATTGTGCTGAGTACCGAGCAACTTTCGCTCATGGAGATACAGCTCAATGCCATGGAAGACAAATTGATATACCCAACCATCTATGCAAATGGTATTGTAGCTCCGAAACCCAATTTTGAGGCTGCAGTAACACCTAGAATAGCAGGGGCGGTAGATAAAATTTTTGTGTTGGAAGGCAGCAATGTGCAAAAAGGTCAGGCTTTAATGAGCATTAGCAGCACTGAATTGATACAAATGCAGCAAGACTATATGACTGCCTTAGCCGATGCCAACTTTTACAGAAAAGATTTCGACAGGCAAACCACCCTTAAAAATTCTAATGTAGGTGCCCTTTCGGAATACCAATTGATAGAATCAAAGTTTCAAAATGCTATAAGTTTAGAGAAAACACTAAGGGCAAAATTGAATTTGCAAGGGGTAAACGCAGACGATCTAGCTGATCCGGCCAATGCTGTAATCAAAACCGAAAAAATATTGCGAGCCCCTATTTCGGGATTTATTTACAATATGCCTGCAAAAATCGGCATGAGGGCGGAAAATAGTTCTGTATTGGTCGAAATTATCGATTTGAGCGAGCTTAGGGCAGATGTTTATTGTTATGAAAAAGATTTGGCACTGATAAGCGAAAATCAAAAGGTGGAAATAGCATTTATCAATAAGTCTATTCCTGCGGTGATCGGCAAGATCGAAAATGTGTCGCGCACTATTGATAAAGAAACCCGTTCTATTGTGTTGCACACCTCATTCAAAGCCCCAAAGGGTTATTTAGTGTTGCCCGAAATGTCAATTACTGCCAAAATTCAAGGCTTAAATGCAGGTAAAATGAAAAAGACCATCAGTCAGACTGCCATTTATGACGATGGAAACCAGTACTTCATTTATTACACAACTAGTGCCGATACGGCTAAGCGACTCATGTTTCGAAGAGCCAAGGTACAGCTCGGCACAAACGATGGAAAAGCAACAGAAATAGATTTTGACCAACCTATACCGGCCAATGCCAGAATTGCTACTAGCAATGTAATTAACATTGAAAGCGAGTTTAAGAAGCAGGGTAATAATTGATCAGGAACAATGAAGTAAATATTTATTTCTACAGAACTATAGAATTTTATAATTCTTGTATTCAAAAGGCCTAAATCCAAACCATTTTTCTACCCAAAGAATGAATTTATCTTTAAATGAAACTTGCATCTTGGCTGGATTGTAACTAAAATGCCAATTGATTTTTGCTATTCTAGCCTGCATAATTTGTGGATGTGTTCCTTTAAAACGCTCAAGTTTTTGGAAGGTGCTATAGTCAAAAGCTGATGCTGCTACTACATTTTCTTTTACCCAGCTATCATCGTGGTATAATTTTTGAAATGATTCTTGCTTCAATTGTTGCTTCTCAGGCGGTCTGCACCATCCGTAGTGATATATTTGGGCGTCTATTGACTTGACATTCAGCTTTTTGCCATTTTTTCTAAAGCCTTGGGCATCTCGATAGGAGCTTATTGTTTTATCGTTTCTCACCACTCTTATTTCGTGCCTATACCACCGTCTTGCCGCAGCTACATAATCATAACTACCATAAAAATGATTGTATTTAAAGAGCAAGCCCTCAATTAAAATCTCATCTTTGTGCTTTTGCATGGCTTTCGCGACTGTTTCTAAATATTTTTCATGCAGTACTTCATCTCCTTGTAAATAAAAACCCCAATCTCCTGTAATGGATTGAAATGCGATATCTGTTTGCTGGGCTAATATTGCACCTCCTTCACGCAAGTTCTCATCCCATACGGTGTCAATTATTTTTATTTTAGGGCTTTCAATAGCTACAATATTTTGTCGAGTGTCATCTTCAGACTTACCCACAACTATTACAAATTCATCGCATATAGGCAATACAGATTTAATGGCCTCCAAATAAGGATAACCTAATTTTTCTCCGTTTCTGATGATACTGAACCCGCTTATTTTGATGGCTTTACTTGTTTATAGATTATTGAAAATATTTTCAATTCTTTCGCACCATGTGTTATGCGAATATTTTGAAGTGGCATCCTCTTTGAATTGGGCTGCTTTTTCAACTGCTTCCGGGTATTTCAAATACATAGTCTCCAATTGTTTTGCCAAAGATTTTGCATTTTTTGCTTCAAATAAATTTCCCCATTGCCCACCATTCAAAATTTCAGAAGTACCTCCAGTTTCAGCACCCACAATTGGCGTACCTGAAAGCATGGCTTCAACTGTTACCATACCGAAAGGCTCATTGGTAGAGCAAATGGCAAAAATATCAATTGCTTTATAGAAAGCGGCAATTTCATCGGTAAAGGGCTTGAAAATTATTAGATTTTCTACTCCAAGTGAGGAAGTTGTTTGTTTCAATTCGGCTAAATAGCCCGTTCCGCCAACTGATTCTTCCCCCACAATTAGAGCCGAGATTATGATATTTCTATCCTTTAATAGTTTTATAGCCTCTATTAAATATTTCTGACCTTTTTCCTTATCAAGCCTACCCGCAATTCCAACCAAAAATATATTTTCATTAAGTCTAAAAGTCTTTCTTGCTTCACTTCTAATGGCATTTGCATTTGTAAATTTTTTGGTGTCGCAGCATAATGGGTGCAGGTGTATTTGGCCTTCCTTCAGCGTAGTGTTCACTATCAACTCATCTTTCAAATATTTCAAAGGAGTAAGCCAAGCATCAATTCTACTGAAATAATAAGCATGGTAAGGGTTTTTTCTATTTACATTCATCCGCATTTGCTGCAAATAGAGTAGCTTTATCTTGATTGTAAAACCTAAAGATTTTGCCCAAACAGCCAAATAATATTGTCTGTAATGCCCAATTATAAGATTATGTATTTGGTGTTTTTTAAGTGTTTTTATTAAGCCGAAAACTGAGACAAAATGCAAAAACTTGGATTTTGACAAATTCAAATATTCAATTCTAATATTAGCTTCCTTTGCCTTTTGAGCAATTTTGGAATCTTCACTCGCAATCAATAACACATTATTTCCACGTTCTTGCAGCCAACAGCAAAGTTTAAAAATATTGATTTCAAGGCCACCCCAAGCATTAGAACAACAAAGCATTGCTATTTTCATAAATTGCTATATTCCAATATTAAACTTCATTTGCTTTTTTATATACCTCAATTGTTTCTTGGGCACACTTTTGCCAGGTAAATCCCTTTACATATTCCTGCCCATCAACAGAAAGCTTTTTTCTGAGTGTTTCATTTTTGAGCAGCTCCTCCATGCTTTCTGCTAACATACTCACATTCAACGTATTGGCAAGAAATGCTTTGCCATCTGATACTTCCTTCATGGCACCGAAATCGGAAGTAAGAACAGGAGTGCCTAAGTTCATAGCCTCTAAAATTGGAAATCCAAAACCTTCGTAAACCGAAGGATATGCCACAAACTCTGCGTACTGAATTAGATTTTGCATGGTTTCATTATCTACATAATTAAGGTGAATTACATTTTTTATCTTAATTATTTCTTCGGCTATTTCTGCACCTTGGTACCCGCTTATACCACCTGCAAATACTAATTTTAAATTAGGAAATTTTGAGCTTATCCTATCAAAAGCTTGCACCAATCGCGATGAATTTTTTCTAACTTCAATAGTACCTGCACAAAGTATATATGGAAATTCTAATTTTTTCTTCTCTGACAATGGGCTTGCAAAATGATTTACTCCGTGGTAAACCGTAGTTGTAATCTCCTCAAAAGTTGGAAATCGATTTAGCAATTCTCCCTTCACAAAGTCTGATACCACTATAATTTGGTCAGGCTTGTGTTTGGTAAGCATTTGGGCCGTTCGCATTTTCCCATAGTCTGCAAATTCTTTGCTCCACAGCCCATCATGAAATACTGATAAATCGTGAATGGTCAATACTTTTTTTACCAATTTGGTATTGGGAATCCAATAATCAGGCCCGTGAAAAATAGAATAGGGTTTGGGTAGAAAGTTTGATATAAGTGGGTTATAAGGCACCCTTAGTGAAATATCGACTTTTTCTTGTATTGCTTTACGATACTTTATTCTTGATATTCTATACGAAGCACTCAACTTGATTTCCTTAATTGCTTGCAAAGCCTTTATCAAATTGACTACATAAACCCCAACTCCGGTTAGTTTCTGCCCATTCAATCCTGATACATCAATGTTAACTTTCACTTATTTCAAGGGTTGAATTATTCGAATTTTTTGGCACGCAAATCATTAAAAACACAATTTGAAAAAGTGTTGCAAAAGAAAGTATTCTGAAATAGTCGAACAGTTGATACAAACTCCTTCCAATAATATCGCTACCGATAATAGGTGAAAATTCAATAAATACGGGTATGTAAAATACCAAAAGCCATTTTGCACGTTTGATATTTAACTGCCATTCAGTAATTATGTAGTAGGTAAGATAAATAACGGATGGAAAAACATACATAAAAGCATATTTTTGTTGGTGAGGAAATAGCAAAGGGGTCACTAAACAGATATAAGATACCTCCCAATAGGTTTTCTGTGATGATTTGTTTTTTACAAATGGCATTGTCCTTAAAAAATATAGTGTTAAAGCCACTAATGTTAATCTACATAGCTCGACTATTATTTTTACAGTTTCATAATTTAGATTAACTAAGTTTCTTTTTATACCAAAGGCTTCCCAAGTATCTGTAATATACACAGGAACAAGACTTACCAAGCTATGCGTACCCATTCCTGCCTCAAGTAAATGTTCTTTATTTGAAGGATTAATCACTTTCCACCATTCATAATGCATTTGTAAATTGTATTCCATTCCCAAAAATATTCCAGGGAAAATAAGGCAGAAAAGAAAAATGATAAGAGTGAATACACCAGCTTTTACATAATTTCTATAAAACAAATAAGGAAGAAAAAGTAAGGGCAATAACTTAATATTCATTGCCAAAGCTAGTAATGCAGCCCCTTGTACATCTTTTTTGTTGTTAAGTAAATGCAAACTTTCTATGGAAGCCCACAAAAGAAATATAGTGAGCTGAATCATTCCAAAATTATATAGTATAAACCTTAGTATGAGAAAGAATGTAATTGAGCCCCAAAGCATAAGTTGCTGGCTTGAAAATTTTGAAATATCAAAATATACTATTGATAACTCCCAAATTCGGAATAGGAAAAAAGCACAAAGAAGCAACCAAAAAAATTCGGGAATATAAAAAGGCAAATAGGAAAATGGGATTAGCAAAAAAACAAAAAACGGGCTATAGTAGTATTGCAAATTTTTAATAAATGGGGCTACATATATATTTTGATGATTCATCATTTTTTGAGCCGCATCAAGATATACATCGAAATCGCCACCCTTTATAGCTTTTAAAAAAGCAAATATTATAATAATCAAAAAAGCTAAATACTTAAATCTTTGTTGCTTTAAGTTGAGAATGATTTCATTTATTTTAAGCATTTTCAAAAGTTTTATTTTGTGAATAATGTAGAGAATATCATAGTATAACAAACTAAAACACAGGCTGCATGAATACAACAGGGTTCGAGGAAGGCATTTCTTATGACCGAGGGATGTAAATCGGAAGTGCCTAATTGGGATATGGGAAAAATGATAAATAGTAGTATTTGCCTATTCAATATTAAGATTTAGTTTTACAAAAGTATTAATTTGATATTATCAAAAAGTGTTTGAGTTGAAAGTTTCCATTATTATACCCATCTTCAATAAAATAGCCATAGTTAGAGAATGTATTCAGCTTAATATTATTCACTGCACACTTAAACATGAATGGATAATCATTGACAACAACTCCGACAATGAGACGAAATTAGGGTTGAGAGAATTGCAATCTGAAGCAGAAAAAGCAGGACATACCTTTACAATCATTACTGAAATAGAAAACACGGGTGTCGCTCGGGCTTGGAACAAAGGCTTATCACTTTCTACAAAAGAATACATTTGCATACTTAATAACGATTGTGTAATGATGCCCGACTGGGATGTAGAAATGATAAAGAATTCTGAAACTTACAAACTTGGAATTTCAACCCCATTTGTTGTAGAATCGAGGATGTGCAAATCTGATTACAACATTACAAATTTCCTTGATGGCAAAAAAGACTGGCATTTTTTAATCAAAAAAAATATAGGTAGAGTTAGACATGGTGCGTTTACAGGTGTGATACTATTTGGAAAAAAATCACACTTTACTACCGTTGGAATGTTTGATGAGCGTTTCTGGGTATCCCTAGAAGAATATGATTATTTGTTCAGAGCAAAAGTGAAGGGAATTGCTACCGGGACAATAGGATCTGTTTCAGCATTCCATATGGTAGGAATTACCAGAAGCTCTATAATATCAGACGGTGGAGTGGCAAATCAGCAATATTTTCGTCAGAAATGGGGCTGGAACTTTGAAGTTGTAGAGCAAGCATTCCCAAATAAACAAATCAAAAGTGTTCAAAAATGGCTATTTAAAAACTTTTGGATAATGAGTACCATTAGCCTTAATTTCCCAAAATCAGCCCCTTTACATTCCTAACAATATGAACATACTTTTACTCTCACGTGGGAAAATACCAGTAACTGAATATGGAGGCACAGAAAGAGTAGTGTGGTGGCTGGCAAAGGCACTTCACCAAAAAGGACATAATATTACAATTATGGCCGATGAAGTTGTTGAAACTGGGTTTGCAAAAGCTATAAAGTTTGATTCATCAAGAAGTATAGATTCTCAAATTCCCGAAAAAATTGACATCATTCATGTACATTTTCCATTGCGACAAAGTCTCAATAAGCCATTTATAGTTACAGTGCATGGCAATGGAAAGCCGAAAGAGATTTTCGATTTAAATACGGTGTTCGTATCTAAAAACCATGCAGAAAGGCATGGTGCTGTTGCTTTTGTTCACAACGGGCTTGATATAAATGAGTATGGAAATGTAGATTGGAATGCTAAGCGCACACATTTATTATTTTTAGCACAGAATAGAAAAGAAAAAAATCTGAAAGGATGCATTTCAATTGCTGAAAAGGCAAAACTTCCTTTACAAGTAATTGGCTCAGATAAACCAGCTAAAAAATGGTACGACTTTAGCAAATCTTATGAGAGTGTAACTTACAAAGGCTCCTTGGGTGGGGAGCAAAAATATAGAATCATCAATAAATCAATGGCCTTGCTATTTCCTGTAATTTGGCATGAACCTTTCGGACTTGCCGTTATAGAGAGCCTTTATTTTGGTAGCCCTGTTCTAGCTTCGAAATACGGTGCTTTACCTGAAATCATTACTAAAGAAGTTGGATTTTTGTCTAACAACAAAGACGATTATGATAATGCTTTAAAAAATATCAATTCTTATGATAGAAGACGATGCAATCAATATGTATGCGATACATTTAATGCCAGTATAATGGCGGAAAATTATATCAAATACTATCAAGAAATACTTGAAAACCGTGCTATTAATCCCCATGTTCCGGTCTCAATAATTCAGTCAAATTCAAAAAGATTTAGATTTTAATAAGCTATTGTCAATGAGCGATACTTTAAAAATATTTGGTTTTACACTTCTTCGAAATGCAGTAAAATACGATTATTGCTTTCAAGAAAGCTTGGCTTCACTGCAACCTTTAGTGGAATCTATTTACATAGCTTTAGGTAAAGGAGAAGATGAAACTGAGAAGTTGGTCTCTAATCTCCCCAATATAAAGATAATAAATACCATTTGGGATGAAAGCCTTCGGGAATCTGGGCTTATACTTTCTCAACAAACTAATCTTGCACTTGAAATATTAAGAGCGGACGAAACTATCGAAAATGCTTGGGCCATTTATTTGCAAGCAGATGAGGTAATTCATGAAAATGACTATGAATTAATAAAAAAAGATATTTCCTATGCAAATGACAATGGTTTCGATGCAGTAGCTTTTCGATACAAACATTTCTGGCTGAATCACAACCAGTTGGCTGTAGGAAAAAAATGGTATCCTATTGAAGTAAGAGCTATTAAACTACACAGCAATATCAAAAGCATAAAAGACGCCCAAGGATTTGAAGGTTGTCAAAAAGTATTTTGCAGTAATGCTTTCATCTATCATTATGGGCACGTACGAGAAGAAAGTATTTACAGACTTAAAAAAGCAGATTTTCATAAACTCTATAATGCAGACGAACAAATTGGTAAGGCAACAGCAAAAGAAGAAAAAAGATATCGTAAGGGAAGGTTCTTGCCTTATTTTGCCTCGCATCCAACTGTAATGGAGCCAAGAATATTGCGGTTTGGCGATGTATTTAAACCGGATCAAAAAACTGAAATATGGATATTAGCGGAAGAAAAATCGTTCGATTCAGCACTTGTAAATAATATTTTAGCTGGAAAAATACATTGGATAAGTAAATTATCTCAATGCCCAAGCAATAAAAGAAGAATGGATATGGTAATTTTCAAACCCAATTGGTGGCAAAATATGCTTTACTCATCAAAAGTAAAAAACAGACCTGATTCATATTTGGGTCAAGATTGGACAAATGAATTTATCCTCATTCTAAAGCTTTCTGAAAAGCAGGTTGGGGTTGGTAGTTAAAACTTCAAATCTAAAATTCAACATTTAAAATCCAACATTTACAATGGTTTACGATTGCTTTGCCTTCTTCAACGAACTCGATCTGCTCGAAATTAGGCTCTATGAATTAGATAAAGTAGTAGATAAATTTGTATTGGTAGAGGCTACGCGTACTTTTCAAAAAAAGCCCAAACCATTGTACTTCAAAGAAAACAAAGCCAGATTCCAGCCATTTTTACATAAAATTGAGCATATTGTAGTAGATAAATTTCCTGGCTTTTTCTACAAATTTCGAGTGCCCAGGGCTTGGGATTACGACAATTACCAAAAAGACCAGATAGCACAAGCCTTAAAAAATTGCAATCCAAACGATATTATTCTTTATTCTGACATTGATGAAATACCCAGCGCAACCAAAGTTGAAGCATTCAAAAAATTAGAAGGATTTAAAGTTTTCCAAATGCGACACTATTATTATTATCTGAATGGATTGGAAGTAAACCCTAGCAACGAAACTGAGCCTGCATGGTGGAACGGAACAGTGATGTGCCAATTTAAAGATTTTAAAAGCATACAGAAGCTACGCGTGCGAAGGGATATAAAAAAATATACAGACGGCACTTTGATAACAGATGGTGGCTGGCACTTTGCCTATTTGGGTGGTGTAGAAAAGGTAATCCAAAAAATAAACGCTTATGCTCACACAGAGCATAATCTTGATGATTTTAAAAACCCTGCAAGAATTAAATCTAGAATTGCAGCAGGCAAAGGATTGTATGACGAAAATCTGAGCATTAAATATGTTGGCATCAATGAATCATTTCCTGAGTATATACTCAAAGAATTTTTAAGATTTCAAAACTTAATTTTCAAACCTTAGCATGTTAAAAACTATAGCTACAAAACTTGTAGATTTTTTGATTCCATTGGCTCTTTGTGTCATTATTGGCTCGAACTTTACCATTATTGGCCACATGGCCATTCCTAGTATTGCTGTGGCCGTTTTGGCTGGTTGTGTTCTGCTCAAGCATTTATTAACAGGTTTTAAAGAGCTGAAAACCAGAAATTTTATCCCATTTTTGTGTTGGATTTGTATTTATATAGTTTATGGAATTTCATTGGCTATTCAACAAGAAGTGTATCACAATATTAAATATGCTATGCAGTTCAAAATGATGCTGCCTGTGTATGGGATTGTGATAATGCTATTGCCAGAGCTAAAGCAGCAACAATTTTTTCTCTTTTTCAAGGCATTTATTGCTATGTCTTTTGCACTTTGTTGTGTAGTACTTTACAAATATTATGATTTGATAATTTTAAATCATGGAGCTGAATTTATTCACCCTACTTGGCGAAATTTTATTGATATGTTGTACACATTCATCATTCCATTCAAAATTATCCACCACACCTTTAGTTTCTTTTTATTATTCGCAAGTTTTCTGGCTTACTATTTATTTAGGAATGAAAATACATCTAAATCCTCGAAAATATTTTTAGTAGTTTCCTTTGTCTTTTTAGCCTTTATGCTTCATTTTATCTCGGCTCGGCTCAGTTTGCTCCTATTTTATTTGTTTCTGTTTTGTAATACTAAACCCACAGCCCGTTATTGTTACACTTATCGTTACATCCCCGTTTCCTGTTTTATTTAATGTTACTTGGCGTCCGGATCCTTGAACCTGTAGAATCCCCGGGTTGCTGCTGCTCCAACTATATGT
>CAZMFZ010000086.1:13798-16713 GCA_964565665.1 uncultured Bifidobacteriaceae bacterium
GTTTTATGAAATAATCAGATTGACTATCAACAAATCCATTTCTTATAAAACCAGCCTTTACATCGCCATCTCAGCCATTGTGTTGTTTTTTACACTTTATCAGGTCATTCCCACACTTAGAAATAAAATAAACTTTACGGTACTTAATAAAATAGCACCTGGCGACATTGTAAAAACTGAATCTGCAAACAAGAACATCAGACTAATAACTATGCAAATAGGGTGGGAGGCCGCAAAAGAAAATTTTTGGCGAGGCATTTCTGTAGGTGAGGAGATAGCCTATTTCAGAAAACTCAATGCCCAATATTTTCATGAAATAAAACTATTGGAAATGCGACCTCACAATCAATTTTTGTACAATGCAGCCACTTTGGGCGTTCCATTAAGCATATTGCTAGCAATTTTTTTCTTCTTCCCCTTAGGATATCGTATTAAAGAAAACGATTATTCGCTCTTATTCTTGTATTTTGCCACAGTGGCCTATTTTTTCACCGACAATCCATTGCAGCAAAAGCAGTTCTTCTATTTTATTGCTTTTTGGATACCATTTCTAAAACTATATTCGGTGCAAAAGGCAAGAAATTTTAAGTTTAAAAACGAAAATTTACCAGATGGGAAGGTGGTTTAAATCAAAGAGAGAAAGGCGAGAAGCTCGGACGACTGCAAGTATTGAAGCTTTTAATACACAAATTAAAACTATTAAAAAGCCAACATTGCACGAAACGGTTAGCTTCAAACATAGTGGGCAAACTGGAGATATTATTTATTCCATACCAGCAATGTTGGGCTTGGCCAATGGGAGAAAAATCGACCTTTATATCAAATTAGACGTTAAGATTGAGCTGCCAAATCTGCCTTACGGCTCAAAAATGTTGTCTCAGAAGGCATTTGATTTGCTATTGCCTTTGTTGAAGCTACAGTACTATTTCAATAAAATTGAGGTTTATACCGATCAGAATTTTGATTTTGATTTAGATTTATTTAGAAGTATGCCCATTAATGCAAATTTCGGATGCCTTCAAAGGCATTGGTTTCATATTTTTAATACGCATTACGATCTTTCAAAAATTTGGATAACAAATGTTAGTAATGAACCTCGATTATCGAGGTCAATAATAGTAAGTAGAAGCCATAGATATAGAAACAACACCATCAATTACGGTTTTCTAAGCCTGTATGAAGAGGTGAAGTTTATTGGCACCGATGAAGAATACTTAGATTTTAAGAAAATTGTATCACACGCAAGCCATTTGAAAATAAATGATTTTCTAGAAATGGCATCTTTTATTAATAGTTGTAAATTATTTATTGGCAACCAGTCCTTCCCTTTCGCACTAGCGGAAGCAATGAAAAGTACCAGAATATTGGAAATATGTCCGGAAACTCCGCATGTAATTCCTCATGGAGCCTATGGCTATGATTTCTATTTTCAAGTTCATTTTGAGGAATTGGTGGAGAGATTAATGAACTAAACTTCCTATTCAGTACAAAGAGGGATGTTTTTTCTTTTGCTATATTCTTTTGCTGTTTTCTCAGCTCCCACAAGCATATAATAATCCAAATCTTTTGGTTTATTGATTGTGACATTCAGAGAGTTCAAACAAGATCTCTCAATTTCTTGGCCTTTTATTTCATGAATGTAAAAATCGCTTTGATTAAGTTTTCGAAGGTTTATTTTTAAAGAATACGCTCTTATGGAAAGCAATACAGTTACAAAACATAAAAAATAAAGACCAATTCTTATCCATTTAACTTCGGTGTTATACTTAAAAAAGTAAAATGTTGTAAAACTAATCATTGGAATTAATGAAGGTGCAAAGTATCTCAGCCCCTGGATGCCCCAAGTGCTTATAAAAAAAGCAAAGAAAAATAAAGTTGATAAGTAGTAAAGTAAAAGAGGTACAAATGTAATTTTCTTAAAATTGACTGCAAAAAAAATGCTATTCAAAATTATTAAAACAAATATAGGAGTATAATGCAGGTAATGCCCTGTCAGCCCTCTTAACCAATAATCAAACCCAGTATATTTGTCCTCAAGACGAATAAACATGAGCTCATCGGGAATATGAAAAAAATTAGGAATAAATGTAGTTTTCTGAACGAGCCCGATGATAAGGTAAGCACCTGCCATATAGTTGAATGGGTCTAAAAAATAACTTAATACGTTTCCACTTATTAATCCAAACAATAATATCGCCAGATAGGTGGAGTTTTGTTTAACTCTTTTGGTAAACAGAAGATGGAGAAATGTTAGTGAGCATGCAACGAATAGAACAAAGCTCCATTCATTTTTCCCTAACCCAAATAAAATACTTGAAATATATAAAACCAATTTCTTGGTTAATTCTTTTTTTTCTTCCAAATCAATAAAAAGCAAAGACAGTGTAAGTATACCTGAAAACAGTACGCCAATAGATGCGTCAATATGAATAGCATGTGTTGAGATCTCTAGTAGGAACTCTGAGATACTAAATATGAAAAGTAATATGAGTGGCAAAGGATTCAGTAGTTTGTTATCTATGTAATTTCTATAGGTAACTACGTTTAGATAAATAAGTAAACATAATAGGATTATCAATAACGGCAGTGAAAAAAGGGAACGGGTAAAAGATGAAATATACAAATCATCATAACTTGTTGGATTATAAAATAATCCAACAAATTGACCTACTGAGGCTAAAAGATAAAGAGGAGGTGTAGGATGGTAGAATGGCAGATATACCTTCACTCCGTCAAATTGACCCTGTAGCCAAAAGTTGGGTGCTTGTGGCCAGTTAAAAAATATATCAGTAATCTGTGAATCTTCTCCATCAAAAGTTTGAATGTAATAGGGAATTCTAACTATTAAATAAAGAAAGGTGAATGATAAAATTAGAAAAAATCTATTGCTGAGAAACTCATTAATAGTTTTAATA
>CAZMFZ010000087.1:0-8609 GCA_964565665.1 uncultured Bifidobacteriaceae bacterium
TAGGGCTCAGTTGCTGTATAATAGGGCAAATACAATTGTGGCTGCATTGGCAGCACATTAAAAGCAGTAAAAAACTAGCCGAAATGATGGCAGGCAAAGCTCGCTTGCTTTCGGAGGTTATCGAAAAAGCCATTGTGAGCGATGGGGAGAGCCGTTACATTCTCAATTGGTCTATATCCAACACCATGCGTGCAGAATGGTGTACCCAGGTACTCGAGGAGGCAATATATAGACACGGGAAGCCTCACATATTCAATACCGATTAGGGCGTACAATTTACCAGTGAGGTATTCATTAAGGCACTCAAAGACAATCAGATACAGATCTCAATGGACTCAAAAGGCCGTGTGATAGACAATATATATATTGAGCGATTCTGGAAAACCTTGAAATACGAAGGTGTCTATTTGAAAGTTTATAAAGATGGCATAGATTTGTACGAAGGGTTAAAATCATTTATTGAGTTTTATAACCAAGAGCGGTTGCACCAATCATTAGCCTACCAAACGCCACAAAGCAAATATCGGTGGGCTGCTTGAGGCGTGGATAACTTTTTTTGGCCTTTTAAGGGCCAAAAAGTTAGCCACACGCAAGCAGAACATGATTCTCAAAGCCTATCTTAACTTAGGCTAAAATCTGTCCTAACAATGGGGTACACCATACATCGCCACAGGTTTACAAAGGCGAATTAATATTGCCAGACTATGAGCAAATAAAAAGTATCATCGTAAACACCCTACAATACCTTCGAGATTGAAGAAAAAGTTTGGTTTACAACAATGAGTAAGCCTTCTTAATTAAAAAAACAGGCTATAAAAATCCCACATTCCTTAATTATGAGAATAATAAAATCAACATTAAAATGGCTGTTTTTTGCTTTTCTGGCATTGAACGTGCTTACACTCCTTTCTGGCAACAAGTTCATTTACAAGGCATTGTATTACAATTTTGTAAATATTGACGACTTTAAAATTTTTGAGAATAGATCTATTCCTAAAAGCCAAAACCCCAAACCTTGGGTAATTTCCTCTACAGTTTACAACCAGAAGCCACTATCTGCCACATTATTGAATACCTTAACTGGCTTAAACACTGTGGCCTTTCTAGTAATCAAAAACGATTCGATTATGAATGAGAATTATTGGGATGGCTATTCTGACACTTCCTTTTCCAACTCATTTTCAATGGCCAAATCTGCCGTTAGCCTAATGATAGGTGCGGCCATAAAAGATGGTTATATTAAATCTTTAAATCAACCAGTTGCCGATTTTTTGCCTGAATTCAAAAGTGGTGAGAAAGCTAAAATCACCCTTAAAAACTTGCTTCAAATGAGTTCCGGCCTCAATTTCGATGAAGGATCTTCTTATACGAATCCGTTTTCGATTATAGTTTCCGATATAATGGTGGCGTATTATGATGATAAGTTATATAATACTGTAGCCTCAAAAGAAGCTACCGAAAAGCCTGGCATATATTTCGATTATAAAAGTGGCGATACGCAATTGTTGGCTTTTATTTTAATGAAAGCAACAGGCAAAAAACTCAGCGATTATTTCTATGAAAAAATTTGGAATAATATAGGTGCGGAACAACAAGCGCTTTGGAGCTTAGATAAAGCCGATGGTTACGAAAAAGCTTTTTGCTGTCTCAACTCAAATGCTAGAGATTTTGCACGATTAGGCAAATTGTATTTGAATAATGGGTATGCGAATGGCATTCAAGTGATAGATACGGCTTTTATCGAGGCCTCTAAAACAGCAAGCAACTTAATTAATAGACGAGATACGACCCAAAAAGCCGATTTTTATGGCTACCAATTGTGGATGATGCCTAATTATAAAGGGCAAAATATTTTTTACTTAAGAGGCACTCTGGGGCAGTTGGTCATTTGCATTGTTGAGAAAAATATCATTATAGTGCGTTTGGGTAAAAAGCAAGGTCCGAAAATCAATGACAATTACAGCCAGACATTCACGCTAATTGATGAAGTAAACGCTATGTACAATTAAAACTCTTATTATGGTAGATTTTACTTATTATGAAAAAATTGCAGAAGGCGACAAGAAATTCATCATACAAATGATAGATACTTTTTTGGTAGATGTGCCGAATATGATTGAAATTATCAATGAAACACATCTTCAAAAGGATGTGGCAGGGCTGGCTAAAGTAATTCATAAACTTAAGCCCGCTTGGGGTATGGCAGGGCTAGATGTTGCCCTTCTTATTGCGATAGAAACTGAAATAAAAGGCAATGCTGATTTGGTTGTTATCGAAATAAAGATAAAGGATATTTACCCAATTGCAGCCGATGCAGCGAAAGCAATGCAAGAAAAACGAATAGAACTTCTAGGTTGAATTAAATAATAATTAGTTTACAAAATCTTTAAATCATTCCAGACTTTAGTTAAATACATTATTTTTAAGCTTTACATACGCTTTGTTTAGAGGCATTCCTTATTTTTGCTCTTCACAATCTACTACCATTGAAACAGTTTTTTCTTCTCATCCCCCTTTATTACCAGTTATTTCTCGATAGAGTGCCTGCCACAGGAAGGAAAATTATATATGGCACTGGTGTAGTAATCGTTCTGTACCTCATCATTTTTCAAAACTTTCTATGGCTTTTGGGAAAGATGCCCTCGTTCGATCGCCTTGAAAGCCCTGATGTAGATGTTACTTCAGAATTGTACACTGCCGATGGCAAAATAATTGGCCGGTATTACCGCGAAAATAGAGTGCCTATCGAATATAAGAAAATACACCCAATGCTGGTAAAAACATTGGTGGCTACAGAAGATGCACGTTTTTATGAGCATAAAGGCATAGATTGGAATGCAGTGGGTTCGGTAATTTATTTCACCATCAGGGGCGACAAAAGGGGAGGCAGCACCATTACCCAGCAATTAGCGAAAAATTTATTTAAAACGCGTAGAGAGGCTAGTAGAGGTCTTTTAGGTTACATTCCTGGCGTAAATACATTTATTGCGAAGCTTAAAGAATGGATAGTAGCCCTTAGATTAGAGAAAGTATATAGCAAAAAGCAAATCGTAACTATGTATTTAAATACGGTAGATTTTGGCTACAATGCCTTTGGTATCAACACTGCTGCTCACACTTTTTTCTCTACCAGTCCAGATAGTTTAAAACCTCAACAGATTGCCGTTTTAGTGGGGTTGTTGAAAGCTACTTCAATGTATAGCCCTGTTTTGAAACCTGTAAATGCCATGAAAAGGCGTAACACAGTGTTGCAGATAATGGCTAGAGATAGAATTTTAACCCAAAAGCAAGCTGATTCGCTCAAAAAGCTGCCTATTGAGCTTAAAATTGACATGAAAATGCACTACGAGGGCCAAGGCACGTATTTTAGAACGGTAGTAGAAAATTTCCTAAAAAAATGGTGTGCTGAAAATAAATACGATTTGTATGCTGATGGGCTTCATATTTATACCACTATCGATTCAAAACTGCAACAATATGCGGAAGAGGCAGTATCAGAACAAATGAAAATGCTTCAGAATCGGTTTTTTAAACACTGGAATGGGCAAAACCCGTGGATAGATGAAAATAAAAAGGAAATTTCAGGTTTTCTTGAAGATGCCATTACGCGCACCGATGCCTACAAAAAATTAGTTCAAAAGTATGGAGATGATATGGATTCTGTCTGGATTCGACTTCGACAGCCCAAGCGTATGACGGTATTTACTTGGCAAGGGGAGAAAGACACTACTTTTAGTTCACTCGATTCTTTACGCTACTACAAGCATTTTTTGATGGCAGGTTTTATGACTTTCGACCCTTTCAAAGGCCATGTAAAGGCCTGGGTTGGCGGAATAAACAATAAATATTTTCAATACGACCACGTAATTCAATCAAGAAGGCAACCTGGTAGCACATTTAAACCTTTTGTTTACTTAGCAGCCATCGATAGCTTTGGCTATGCACCCTGCGATAAAATTAGAGATCAACCCGTACAAATTGCTTATGAGGAAGATTCCTCAGGTATAAAAATTCCCAAAATATGGAAGCCGAGGAATTCTGATTGGAAAATCACCATGCAAGAAATGACCTTGCGCTGGGCGATGGGAAAATCGGTAAATACCATTACCGCTCAATTGATAGAACGTATAGGTTGGAATTCTGTAATAGAATATGCCCATAGGTGCGGTATCAAAAGCCCATTGGAGTCGGTACCTTCGGTTGGCTTAGGCTCGAGCGATGTATCTTTATATGAATTGGTTTCGGCTTATGGCACATTTTTAAATGAAGGCACCTTTACAGAGCCAATTTTCATTACGCGCATTGAAGACAACAGGGGAAATATATTGGCTCAATTTGAGCCGAAACGAAGAAAAGCCATTAGCTATGAAAGTTCATGGCTAATGCTGTATATGTTGCGTGGCTCGCTGGAAGAACCTGGTGGCACTTCTCAAGCACTTTTTGGCTATAATTTTTGGCGAGGCAATGAGTTTGCAGGTAAAACAGGCACTTCGTCCAATCACTCCGATGGTTGGTTTATGGGTTTGACTAAAGATTTGGTTTCTGGAGCTTGGGTGGGCGCAGCCGATAGAAGTGTGCATTTTCGGATTTCAGCATTGGGCGAAGGCTCAAAAACTGCCTTGCCTATTTATGGAATATTTATGGAAAAAGTATTTAACGACAAATCTACGGGCATAAAAATGGGCTATTTTCCTAAGGCAAAAGTGCCAATAGAGCAGCCTCACAATTGCCGCACGTATTTGCCCAAAGTTGATACTGCATTAGTCGATTCCTTAAGCAACAACATAATCAATGGCGACACTTTAGAATTGCCTGATGAATTGATAGAATGATAGGTTTGATTTATAAAATGGATAAAATTAAAACCTCCTATCTGCTCTCAACCCACCGGTATGCACAGCCAAAATATTGGTTTGGGGCTTGAAATAATCCTTGGCTATCAAATCAAATAAAGCATAAAATAATTTTCCCGTATATACAAATTCAATAGGAATCTGGGTGTGTGAAGTGAATTCAGGTATAAAATCATTCAACTCCTGTGACGATTTACCATATCCACCATGATGATAATTAGTTAATATAGAATAATTTTGATAGCCTTTCAAATCAAATTTGACAATCAAATTTTCAATTTCAGTATTCATAAATTCACCTTTCAAAGCGGAAATTCCTAAAATATGGCTTTTACCTTTCGAAGCATTTAGTATTCCACTAAAAGTTCCGCCCGTGCCTACCATCACAGCTATTACATCGTAGGTTTGAAAATCATCTTCAGATACTATTTCCTCACAGCCTTGTATGGCGAGGGCATTTGTTCCGCCTTCGGGAATCACATAAAAGTCTCCAAATTCATTTTCTAATTCTAGTAAAAATTCAGGTTCAGTTTTCTTCCTGTAAAGTTCTCTCGACACAAATTTCAACTTCATACCACATTGTATAGCGAAATTAAGTGTCTCATTATCAGCTGTTAGCTCATCGCCTCTAATTATTCCTATGGTTTCAAAACCGTATAATTTCCCTGCTGCAGCTGTTGCATATATATGGTTGGAGTAAGCACCTCCAAAAGACAGTAAAGTACTTTTTCTTAGCCTTTTAGCGTGCTCAATATTGTATTTCAATTTCCTCCATTTATTGCCTGAAAGGTAGGTATGCACCAAATCTTCGCGTTTCACATCCAACTTGATTTTTTTATCCTTTAATAATGGAAAATCAAGCGATTCAATCACTGAAAGCGACTCATTAGGCTTGTGTGTTAAGAAATCCTTGTTAGTAACCAATGCAATATATTTAGAATCAATTTTGTTAGTAATATTATAATTGCTACTTTTGCACTCGAATTGGAGAACGAGGGGATTAAAAGTCCCCTTTTTTATTGCAAAAATACCAGACTTAATTTGAAAAAAGAGCTTTTACAACTTGTTGAAAATAATTTTCCTCAGGATAAATATTTTCCGGTTGACATCTCCTTAATCATGTTAGGAAGCATTCCCAAATTGAAAATTACTGCCGATAGCGATACAGGAATAGGGATAGTTGAGTGTGCAGAGCTATCGAGAAAGCTCACAAAGCTGATAGAAGAGAGTGGAATTACAGAAGATTTTGAGATAGAGGTGTCTTCTCCCGGAGTAGGCGAACCGCTAAAATTGGAGCGACAATATGTGAAAAATATTGGGCGTGCTGTAAAAGTTACCACCAATGAAGGGAAAGTAATTGCAGGCAAATTATTGCAAGTATATCCTTTAGATGCCATTGAAGTTGAGGAAGTTGTGAAAGTAAAAGGGAAGAAAGAGGCAGAGCAGACAATCCATAAAATTTTATTTTCAGCCATAAAAAAAACAGTAGTAGAAGTTTCGTTTAATTGAGTGACAAACAATGGATAGTTTAAATTTAATAGAGTCGTTCGCAGAATTTGCCAAACAAAAAGGAATAGATAGGCCTACCATGATGCACATATTGGAAGATGTGTTTCGCACCATGATTAGGAAACGATTTAATTCAGACGAAAATTTCGACATTATTATTAATGTAGATAAAGGCGATTTAGAGGTTTGGAGAGCAAGAGAGATTGTATCTGTAGATTTTTTTGAAGATAGTTTCGATTACGATGAAAACAAACATATTGTAATCACAGAAGCCCAAAAAGTAGATCCTGATTTTAAAGAAGGCGAAGAATTTTCTGATGAAGTTAAAATTGATGATTTTGGTAGAAGATTGGTGCAAACGGCTCGCCAAACATTAATTCAAAAAGTAAAAGACCTTGAAAAAGACCTTTTACTTCAAAAATATAAAGATATAGTTGGTGAATTGATTACTGCCGAAGTATATCAAACCTTAGCCAAAGAAATATTATTGACTGATGGAAACGGCAATGAATTGGTACTTCCGAAAGGCGAGCAAATTAGCAAAGATCGTTTCCGAAAAGGCGATAGTCTAAAAGCCGTAGTTCACAAAGTGGAAATGTCGGGTGCAAATCCTAGAATCATTCTTTCAAGAACATCGCCAGTATTTTTGGAGCGTTTGTTTGAAAATGAAGTTCCTGAAGTATATGATGGTTTGATAGCGATAAGAAAAGTAGTACGTGAACCGGGCGAAAGAGCAAAAGTAGCCGTAGAATCATTTGACGACAGAATAGACCCAGTTGGGGCTTGTGTGGGAATGAAAGGCTCAAGAATTCACAGCATAGTGCGTGAATTGAATAATGAGAATATTGATGTAATCAATTATACTGATAATCTGGAATTGCTGATAGCCAGAGCTTTAAGCCCTGCAAAAATCACAAGTATTAAGCTAGATAAAGAAGCAGGAAAAGCTTCCGTTTTCTTAAAGCCCGACCAAGTATCAATGGCAATCGGACGTGGAGGACAGAATATAAAATTAGCTAGCAAGCTTGTGGGTGTAGAAATTGATGTATTCAGAGAGCTTGGTGAGCAAGAAGAAGAAGATGTAGATATTGAAGAATTTTCAGATGAAATAGAAAGCTGGGTAATAGATGAATTTAAAAGAATTGGCTTAGACACAGCAAAAAGTATATTGGCGGTTTCTAAAGAAGATTTGGCTCGCAGAACCGAATTGGAAGAGGAAACAATTGCAGATGTGCATTTGATTTTGAAAAAAGAATTCGATTAATAACAATAACAACGTTTTATTTTCTATTCCTTTGTTGTGAAATAGAAAATAAAGCTTTTAAAGTGCCTGCTCTTGGTTGTTTCCTTGGGCAGTAAAATTAAATTAACTCAAATATAGCAATGGTTGAATCTATCATCTTTGGAAATTAGTCTTTATAATATGTAAACAGCAGTTGTACATACGATAAAGAGTGTTTGTCTTTTAGATATAAGGAAGCCCTTGCTGGATTTATGCCAACAGGCGAACTTAGTATTTATAGATAAAGTAGATTCATGTCAGAAGAAAAATTTGAAAGGTTAAGTAAAGTTGCTCGCGAACTTAACATTGCATTACAAAGAGCGGTAGATTTTTTGAATTCGAAAGGAGGCAAACTTCGAATGGATCCCAATGCCAAGATTTCAGAAGAACAAGTTTCCTTTCTTAGAAAGGAATTTGGCTCAGATCTGAAAGATAAAAAAGAAGCATCAGCTGTAAATATTGGTCGTAAAACCGATGAATACATAGCAGAAAATGCCAAAGTACATCACAAACCACAGGAAGAAGATATCTTTGTTAGAAGTTCAAATACTTCAGTAAAATTAGATGTGCCAATATTCAAAGTTCCTGCAAAAGAGCCTGAATTTCACGAAAGAGCTACGCACACATTGGCAGGTACAAAGGTGGTTGGCAAAATTGAGCTTACTCCGAAAAGAGCAGAACCTGCGCAACAACCTAAGCAACAACCTGTTGCTACAGTGCAACCACCAGTTCAGCAAATTGTAGAGCCAAAGGTTGAGCCAATTCCACCAGTTGCTATTCCTCAACAAGAGTCGAAAATAGCAGAAGAAATTCTCCCTATTATTGCTCACGAACCCACTGTTGAAGAGTTTCAGGGCATAGAAATTACGCCAGTATTGGAATCATTGGAGAGTATTGTGGAAGAAATTCCTACAGAATTAATAAAAGCAAATGCTGAAACCTTAAAAGGGCTTACCGTACTTGGT
>CAZMFZ010000087.1:8619-16505 GCA_964565665.1 uncultured Bifidobacteriaceae bacterium
GTAAAATGGAATTGGCTCCAGAACGACCAAGTAAACCAAAAGAGCCTTTCAAATACGATCGAGACAATAATAAAAAAAGGAAAAGAATAGAGAAAAAACCGGAAAAACCTGCTGCTGCTCCCGGTCAGCCATTTGTGCCTTATAATAAAGATAATGCCAACAGACCAAATACTGGAGGAACAGGAAATGCAGGTGCAAGACCAAATGCGGCAACAGGTGGGCCAAACCGACCAGGTGGAAACAATACTGGTGCAGGCAATAGAAGCAATGCAGGAGCTGGAAACAGAGACGCAAGACCTGCAAAAGAAGAAATAACTGACAAGCAAATACAAGAGCAAATCAAAAATACGCTTGCTCGATTGAGTGGAAATACCGGAAACAAACAAGGTGTAAACCGTGCCAAATACCGGAAAGACAAACGTTCTGCCTTTAACGATGCCAGAGATGAACGCATACTACAAGAAGAAGCAGAATCACAAATATTGAAAGTTACAGAATTTATTTCCGCCAACGATTTGGCTTCTTTGATGAGTGTAGCAGTTACACAAGTTATTTCAGCATGCATGAGCTTAGGCATGTTTGTATCTATCAATCAAAGGCTTGATGCGGAAACTATTTCAATCATCGCAGATGAATTTGGATTTCAAGCCCAATTTATTTCAGCAGAAGAAGAAATAACGGTAGTGGAAGAAGAAGAAGATTCTCCTGACGATTTGGTGGCGCGTTCACCAATTGTTACAATTATGGGTCACGTAGATCATGGTAAAACTTCTTTGCTAGATTATATCAGAAAAACGAGCGTAACTACAGGTGAGGCTGGTGGAATAACCCAACATATTGGTGCCTACGATGTAGTTACTGATGGCGGCAAGAAAATCACTTTCTTAGATACACCCGGTCATGAGGCCTTTACAGCCATGCGTGCCAGAGGTGCCAAAGTTACCGATATTGTAATTATCGTAATTGCGGCCGATGATGGCGTAATGCCTCAAACAAAAGAAGCTTTGAATCACGCAATGAATGCTGGAGTACCCATAATTATTGCGATAAATAAAATTGACAAGCCTGCGGCAAATCCTGAAAAAATAAAAGAACAATTGGCCAATGAAAATATATTAGTGGAAGATTGGGGTGGAAAATACCAATGTGAGGGCGTTTCTGCCAAGTCGGGCAAGGGTATTCCCGAATTGCTCGAAAAGATATTGCTTGAAGCTGAAATATTGGAATTGAAAGCAAATCCTGATAAACGAGCTTCGGGAACTGTAATTGAAGCAGAGTTAGATAAAGGCCGTGGCTATGTAACTACGCTTTTGGTGCAAACTGGAAAATTCAAACAAGGAGATATAATCCTTGCAGGGCAACATTTTGGTCGTGTTCGAGCAATGTACGACCATTTAGGACAGCGCGTAATGGAGGCTGGGCCTTCAAAACCTGTGCAAATACTTGGTTTGCCTGGAGCACCGCAAGCAGGTGATAGATTTAATGTGATGCAAAATGAAGCCGAAGCGAGAGAAATTGCAAACAAGCGTGAGCAGATAATTCGCGAGCAGAGTATGCGTACCAAAAAACACATTACGCTTGATGAAATTGGACGCAGGTTGGCAATCGGAAACTTCAAACAATTAAATGTGATTGTGAAAGGAGATTTCGATGGCTCAGTAGAAGCATTGACAGATTCATTGTTGAAACTTTCTACCAATGAAATACAAGTATCTGTAATTCACAAAGGTGTAGGTCAGATTTCAGAATCAGATGTGTTGCTAGCGTCAGCTGCAGATGCAGTAATTATTGGTTTCCAAGTGCGACCATCGCAAAGTGCAAGAAGGCTTGCCGAACAAGAAGAAATAGAAATACGCTTATACTCCATCATCTACGATGCTATCAATGAGTTGAAAGATGCCATGGAAGGCATGCTGGCTCCAAGTATTGAAGAAACTATTCTGGGAACTGTAGAGGTTCGTGAAGTATTCAAAATTACAAAAGTAGGCACAATAGCTGGCTGTATGGTGATAGATGGTAGCATCAAACGCCAATCCGAATTGAGGGTAATCAGAGATGGAATTGTTCAGCATACAGGCAAATTCTCATCATTGAAACGCTACAAGGATGATATAATGGAAGTAAAACAAGGTATGGATTGCGGTATTGGTATTTACAACTACAATAATGTGGAAGTAGGCGATACGATTGAAGTATTTGAGAAAAAAGAAGTTAAACGTAAATTGTAGGCAATTTATGAGGGATTACATATTGGTAGAAAATACCAATATGTAATCCCTTTTTTTTGGAAGAGACATTGAGCATAAGACATAGTTTAATACATATATTTGGGCTGAGGAGAGGATTAATAAAATACCACTCGCACAAATATAGTTGTCACATTTTCCGACATAATTTGTAGTTCTAAACTACATTTTATACCTTGCTCCGAAATAAGCCTATTTATGTTCCACCAAAATTTAAAATACCTCAGAAAAGCCAAAGGCTTTACACAAGAAGCGATGGCGGCTGCTTTAGGCATAGCCCGCACCAATTACAAAGATTACGAGTATCAAAATACACCATCTATCGAAATGCTTGCCAAAATGGCCGATTATTTCGCCATTTCATTAGATGATTTAGTGCGGATAGATTTGGAGAAAAGAGGAACAATTAATACTATGGCATCCATAATCGCTTCGCCATCAATGCTGCCGCCTTTCCAGTATTTAAAAACATTGGTGATTACAGTTGATGAAAAACAAAACGAATATATACAATACGTACCACTCAAGGCCAAAGCAGGGTATTTAAGCGGCTATGCCGACCCTGGATTTGTAGGGCAATTGCCCTCTTTCAGGCTCCCCTACCTACCTGTGGGTACGTATCGGGCATTTGAAATTGCAGGCGATTCTATGCCCCCGCTTCATTCGGGTTCGGTAGTAATAGGCCGATATGTAGAAAATTTTAATTACATCAAAAACCTGCACACTTATATTATATTGACTAAAGATGAAGGGGTGGTGTACAAACGCTTAATCTACAAGCCGAGAGAGCAAAAAATAATTTGTATTTCCGATAATGCTCATTACCCGCCATATTCTATAAAAGCAGAAGATATAATGGAAATGTGGAGCTACACTTGCCATATTGATTTTAAAGGCAGTGAAACAGCCCAAAAATATTTACTGAAAGAATGGGTAGAAAAGTTAGATAAAGAGGAATTTGCCTAGAAATAGAATTTAGTTGGTGTCGAAAGTAGCCTTCATAGCCCTCATACAATTCAATAAAATTTTACTTTATCCTAATCTGATGTTTTAAGCTTTTCCTCATCCCTGAAAGCAGGTAATGTGTAAGTGATTATAACAATTAGCTAGCATTCCAATTATTAAGGAAACTTCCCACTTCGTGGATTTGAAAGCTTATTTCTGCAATGGCACAATATTTATCTCTCTATATCCTATAGATTGCCATCCGAAAAGCTTTTGGGTTTCAATTGCTATGTATAAATTTACCAAACTATATCCTTTACTCCACTTTATAAATTTACATAAACCAAACTCTCATTGTAATGAAAAAATTTCTGAAAATCTCAGGCATCGTTATTGGCGTTATTTTACTTTTACTTATTCTCCTGCCTATACTTTTTAAAGATAAAATCAAAGCTGCATTAGATGAGCAAATAGCCAAAAATGTAAATGCAACCGTATTTTACAATGCCGACAAATTTGGGCTTTCATTTTTCAAGCCATTTCCCTCATTTACAGCAACACTTGGCGAATTTGGTATAGTGGGCATCGAAGCTTTCAAAGGCGATACACTATTATATATGGATGAATTTAATGTGAGCCTCGATATTTTAAGCGTAATCACCGGAAGCCAAATAAAAATCAACCGTATTTTTCTAGACAATCCTTATATAAATGTAATTGTATTGCCCAATGGCAAAGCCAATTACGATATTGCAAAACCTTCCACAGATACTACTTCTGTGCCTGCGTCCGATGAACCCACAAAATTCAATATTGCGATTAAAAGTTGGGAAATTGCCAATGGGAAAGTCATATATGACGACCGCAAAAGCCCAATGTATGCCAAAATTGTGGGGTTAAATCACAATGGCAAAGGAGATTTTACGCAAGATATTTTTGATTTGGACACCCGCACCACAGTATATTCACTTAGTTACACCATGGATACCATTCCCTATTTGAAAAACCATCAGTTTGATGCTACACTTGTGTTGAATATAGACAATGCCAATTCTAAATATACTTTTAAAGACAACACATTCAAACTGAATGATTTTGCACTTGGAGTTGATGGTTCGGTACAAATGAACAAAGACAGTTCTATAGCTTTAGATATAGCGATAAAGACCAAGGAAACAAGTTTTGCCAGCATTTTATCATTGGTGCCTGCTATTTATATGAAAGATTTTAAACAATTGAAAACAGCTGGTGAGTTTGCCTTCGATGCCTTTGCCAAAGGTTTGTATTCAAAAAAACAACTGCCCAGCTTTGGGCTCAACTTGATGGTTAAAGACGGCTTTTTCCAATATCCATCTTTGCCTTCGGCAGTTAAAAATGTAACAATTGATTTGAATGTTGATGATAAAAGTGGGAATCTCGATAGTTTGATTGTGAATTTAAAGCAAATGCACATTGAGATGGGTTCAAATCCTATTGATGCAAAATTGTATTTGAAGGGATTGAATAAAAAATATTTCGATGCGAATGTGAAAGGTATATTAAATCTGGCCGAAATCACTCAGATATACCCAATGGATGGAATGGTATTGAAAGGATTGTTCAGTATCGATGCCACAGCTAAAGGTTTTTACGATTCTACAATGAAAAAAATGCCTACCATTGCCGCAAACATGAGTTTGAAAGATGGGTATGTAAAAAGCAATTCTGTGCCTGCTCCTATTGAACAAATTAATATGGCTATGACAGTGCAAAATCAAACAGGATTGATGCGCGACATGAAAGCAAACCTAAGTGCATTCAAAATGGTGTTTGATGGCGAGCCATTCGAAGCCAGAGCAACGGTGGAAGATTTTACCGATTACACCTACAATGCCTATATCAAAGGCAAATTGAATATGGAAAAGCTCACTAAAATGTATCCTCAAGAAGGCATGAAAATTAAAGGCTACATCAATACAGAGCTGGATACCAAAGGAAAAATGTCGCTCATCAATGCTAAAAAATACGATCAATTGCCTACTTCAGGAAAGATGGATTTCTCAAATTTCTCTTTTAAGAGCAAATCTTTTCCCCAAGGCATTGTAATGACTAACGCCACTATGCTATTTGACCCCAAGCAAATTACTATACCTGTACTGAAAGGATATTTGGGCAAAAGCGCTATTGACATGACGGGCAATTTCTCAAACTATATGGCTTATGTATTTAAAAATGAAACCATTGTGGGCAAAATGACTTTCAATTCACAAAAATTTGATGTAAATGAATGGATGGGTAGTACCGACACCACTAAAAAAGAAGAAAAACCAAAAAATGAAAAACAATCGGTAGCGGCTATTCCTAAAAACCTCGACATCACCTTGGCAGTCAATATGAAAAAAGTACTTTACAGTACTTATGATATAAGCAACATGAGTGGAGTTGTTACCATGAAAGATGGTGTATTTGCATTGAATAATGGGTTTTTCAACATGCTAGATGCCGATTTCAAAACCAATATGAAATACAATACCAAAGATTTGCAACATCCGCTTTATGCTTTCGATTTGGATATTAAAAACTTAGAAATCAAAAAAGCATACAATGGTATAGAAATGGTGCGAAAGTTAGCTTCTGTAGCCAAAGATATGGATGGCAAACTTGCCACCACCTTTAGTATTTATGGGGAATTAGGGCAAGATTATTCGCCACTCTACCCTACCACAAATGGCAAAGGGCAGATATTTATTTCAGATGCCGTAGTTCGCAATATTAGCTACATCTCAGAAGCCAAGAAAGCTACTAAGCTCAATATTCCTGAAGAATTCAAATTGCAAAATACCAAGATCGAAGCTGAGATAATAAACGGCAGGGTATTTTTCAAACCGTTCGACATCAATGCCGGAAAAGTAAAAATGAATATTGCTGGCAGCCAGGGCCTGGACCAAACCATCGACTATGTGGTAAAATCATCAATTCCCACCGAAGGCTTGGGCAAAGCTGCAAGCGATGCACTCTCTTCAGTATTTGGCAAAACTATACCTACGGTGAGCAGCATGAGGGTAGATATGAAAGTAACAGGCACATCAACATCGCCAAAAGTATCAATACTAAGTGTAGTGCCGGAAGGTGCATCGGGTGGCAATGCTGTACAGCATTCAATAGATGGATTGAAAAAGCAAGCCGAAGACAAAATACGAGCTGAAACAGAGCGGCTTAGGCAAGATGCAGAACAAAGAGTAAGAGCAGAAGGCGAAAGAGTGGCCAAAGAAGCCCTAGATAGAGCTGCAAAAGAGGGTGCCAAACGTGGTTTGGAAGACCAAGCAAAGAAGGCAGCCGAAGAGGCTAAGAAGAGATTACCCAATATTAAGTTTCCGTAAATTAGTTAGTTTTCCGCAAAAATTTACCGATTCTATTTTGCTAATTCAATTTATTTATTGAACCTTTGCCAAACAATTTTAAACTTAAATTTTAAACACAATGAAAAAGTTATTATTATCTATTGCCACGATAGGAACCATTGCATTCCTTTCTTCTTGCTCTAAAACTACGGATGTTGTAAATCCTGGACCTAGTGTAAGCCTTTCTTCAAATGGTGGTTCTTTCGCCACTGGAACTACAGCAACCTTTACGTATACAGCTACTTCTGGGGAAGATCTTAAATCAATTAAATTTCAAAAAATCGTAGGAACTACAACGACTACTCTTCAAACAGAGAAAACAACTGATTTTGATGAGAAAAAGAAGGATGTTAATAATGTGTCTTACGTTGTCAATGAAACTTCAGGTACAGTTACTATTAGAGTAACTGCTATTGATTCTAAAGCCAGCGAATCTTTCGCAGATTTTGTAATTATAGTTGGAGAAGGTACTGTAACAGTTTCAGGAATTAACACCTCCTCTCCTATTACTTTAGGTAATGTAGCCAACGGTAGTTTTGGTTCATTCCAACAAGGTACTTCTCCTTTTGCTACTTACGTACAATCGAGCAGCAAAGCAAATGCTTCCAATATTGATTTGGTTTTCGGAACTGGATCAACTGGTGGAAATGAGTTTTTTATTGGCGGTGCTACTGACGCTTCAGTAGCTTTCACTTATGATAACTCTACAGATGGTGTACAAAATTGGTCTACTAAAAATGCTACGAGCTTCAAAACTACCACATTATCGGCTACTCAATTTGATGCCATTACTAGTGATGCTGAGTTAGTGGCTGCAGTGAATGCTGGTTCTTCAACTCAAGATTTAACTAGGGTGAAAGGGGATGCTATTGCCGCAGGTAAAGTATTCGCATATACCACAGCTTCTGGCAAAAAAGGCTTAGGTAAAATCGTTTCTAGAAATGCTACTTCAATTGGTCTTGTATTGAAGGTTCAAAAATAAGTCTTTAGAAAATCTAATATATCAAAAAAAGGCTGCCCATTGGGCAGCCTTTTTTTGATGTCGTTTTTTCTCTTATCTACTCTCAAATAATACTCTTATCGTCCCCTTGATAAGGCAAGTTTATCAAAAACATATACTGTTTAGTATAGTCACAGAACAAAGTTCGGTACTGTCTCGTTCTGAAATAGGTTTACAGTTTGATTGATAATCCTGCAACAAATTTACACTTAATTTTAATCCTATTATTGCAACATTCTGGTGATTGGTGTGCTACCAACCATCGGGTGAATCTATAGGCATCTACTATGAATTTATAGACATATACATTATAAA
>CAZMFZ010000088.1:0-10693 GCA_964565665.1 uncultured Bifidobacteriaceae bacterium
GCCCCCTCTCCTACAGAGAGGGGGAGTGAAGTGTGGTCAGAAATAAAACCTCACCCCCCAGCCCCCTCTCCTACAGAGAGGGGGAGTGGAAGTGTGGTCAGAAACGTTATTATAATCGTTTCCACCTGTGGAAGTGTTATCAGAAACGTTATTATAATCGTTTCTACCTGTGGAAGTGTCATCGGAAACGTTATTATAATCGTTTCTACCTATGGAAGTATCATAAGAAACGCTTCTATAAGTGCTTCTGATTGTGGAAAGTGCAATCGAAAATAAACCTCACCCCCCAGCCCCCTCTCCTACAGAGAGGGGGAGCGGAAGGACATACGTTTTTTGTTTCATCATTTATATTCATCATTTATTTTCCCATTAGCCCATTACTTAATTTATAATTATGCATTCAATGTCGTTTAGTTATGCCTGAATGGCTTGTCAGGCTGAGCTTGTCGAAGCCATTTTTTAGAAATTTTGGCTATATTTCGACAAGCTCAATATGACAAAATTTCTTAACTAAACGACATTGATTCCGCATTACTGATTTAACACTCATTTCCTGTCTCTATGTTTAAATATTTCATTGAATGTGTTGTAATCTCGTGAGTAAATAATACCTGCACCCGTTTTTATCACTACGCCATATATCAAACCTTCATATTGGTTTTGCCTAAATGCCTTAAGCCTATAGTTGCCATCTTTGGTGAGTTTGTATTCGATTACAATATTACCCGTAAAGCTGCTGAGTTTGTTTTGCGAGGCTTTTTGCCCTTCCAAGCCAATATTACTGCCTATTTGCACACTTAGTTTATCGTCAAGAAACTGTTTTTTTACCCCTACATTTAGCTGTGTATTGCCTGATTTTTGCCCTGCTGCATAATCATTGTACGATTGCAAATCGAAATTTAGCTCTACGCCTTTTACATATTGTGCCGAAAGGGCATTGAGCTGCGAGCTTAGAATGCTGCTTGCACTGCTGCGGGCTATGCCATTGTAATCGGTGCCGCCACCGGATGCATTTGCCGTAGGCATAAAACTCCCTAATACCAATAGCGAAAACACCTGCTTGTCAAGCTCCGATTGGTTAGCATTGAGGGAAGTGATTTTTGCATATACCGCGCCACTCAAAGCCTGCTGCTGGGTGGGCTCCATATCTAACCCAAATCTTAAATTGGGTTTTAGTAAAGCTCCTTGAATAAATATTTTCACATAAAACTGGAGGGCGTTTTTGGCAGCATTTTGATCTACTCCTACCTTTCCGCCATTTCCGCTGGCAAGCAAATCGGCAGGCGAAGTTTTTACATTGTGTTGGGCAGTGATGTCAATCAAAGCATCGAGCGGATTGCCATACCAAATGATGGAGCTGCCTTTGTTGATTAGAAATTTTTTGCTCACAATGTCTTGGAGCGTAAGTTCATAGCTGCCATTGGAAATTACATAAGTGCCAGTGAGGCTCATTTTGCCACTTTCATCGAGGGAAAAGCTCAAATTTGCATCGCCCCGTACTATCAAAGTATCGGATTGGGTAGGGTCGAGTACTAGCTTTAGGGTGCTGCGGTTGTTCAGTTCTATATTTGAATGAATGTTGATGCCTTTTAATTCGCTGGTTATTTTTTTCTGCAAAGCTGCCCTTTTAATTATGGGGTTTAGCCTAATGGTATCGATGTCGAATTCCACCACACCTTCGCCTTTATCGGCCGAAAGTTGGCTTTCTGGTACGGTAAAGCATATATTGCTGCCCTCTACCAATTTTACTTTGGCTTGAATATCGGGTTTAGAATCGCTACCTCTAATCTTAATACTACTGCTCACTATCATTTTCCCGTTGAGCATTTTGTAGTTTTTTCGGTTCGAATTCATCACCATAAAGTTGTCGGTGTTCACATCAATATAAAATTTATAATCTTTGAAATCTTTCATCCCGATATTGCCTTTTATACTCGCAGTATTGTGTTGTGTGTCGTGAATTACTAGATCGGGAAAATAAATACCCTTGGGGTCGATGGTAATTTTGCCATTGTCAATTGTTAAATATTGGTTGAGCATGGTGGCTTGTGCACCCACTTTATTTAGGCTAATTGCCCCATTTATTTGTGGAGAAGAAGTTTCGCCAGTTACTTTAATGTCGCCCGAAGCCGAACCCGAAACTCGGGTAGCTTGCGTGCTCACAAAGCCTTGAAAAGACGCAAGATTGAGTTTGTTTAGTCTCAAATCCAAATCCATACGCATGCCTTTTTCGTGGCTTTGCAAATAGCCTTTGAGCGAAATATCGTTTTCATTGCCCGAAATAGCTGCGGAAAGGGTGTATTTGTTGGCAGCCAAATTATCGGCTTTTAGTGAAATATTGCCAATGTCGTTGCCTTTGAATTGTGCTTTTTCAATCGCAAGGTCAGATACAAAGGCCATTTTTTGGTGGTAGTTTTCAAATTTAATATTGCCATCAAGCTTACCACGGGCTATAGGAGCATCTTTTTCTACGATTTGAGAAAAGGTTTGTAAGAGAAAATCTTTGAAAGCGATAGTCAAATCGGCCTCCTTGGTTTTGGTAGACGAATTCACTGAAATCATTTGCTCGTCTTTCTGCAAATTCATTTGGTATACATACACGCCATTTTTGCCAAATTCTAAATAGTTGCTATCTGGCACTTCCCAATTTTCATCATTTATCACAAAGCCTTTTGGCAAAATATTGAATTTGTAAATGTCTTTTCCCTTATTTCTAAGCTCACTTCTAATGTTGAGTTTGTTTGTCTCCTTATTCTTATTTTGTTTTTTATTTTTCGGCTCGATAATTGATAAATTTATGCTCGCCACATTATTTTTAACAGTGCCTGAAAGTGCAGTTTTCTGCAAGGTAATTTGACTATTGGCAAACTGATTTAGCTCAACTGAATAATCCAGTTTGTCTTTATTTGAATGCACTCCTATGGCAAAATTTTCTAGTTTATTGCCTGCATAATTGAGGTTTATGATACTTGCATCGAAATCAAGTTTGCGGCTTTCGCTATCGAAGCTACCCGATATTTTGCCAGGTATAAATGCTTTTAAATTGGGAATAAGCACTTCGTAAATGAGTGGCGAATTATTGATATCCAGCTCAAAACTAAAATTTTCAGACTTCGCTTTTTTCAAATTACTTGTTTTGAAATAATAATTGAGATGATTAGAAATCGTGGCAGGCAATGAAAATAGGGATATATTTCCTTCAAATTTGGCTTTTAGAATGGCGCTGTTCATCTCCACACTGCTTCTTTTATCATCATTAAAGCTTACAAACAGCAGCGAATCTATTTCATATTTTTTGCCTTGATTGTAAAGCACAATGTTTTTGATGCTGGCTTTTCCGTTCATCCTGTCAAATGCCGGAGCTTTGATATTGGCATCTGCCACCGCACTCAGGCGAATGTCTTGCGAGGTAAGGTTAAGGTTTTGTAAATCGGCACCTTGTATGTCGAGCAAGAAGCTATATTGGTTCACTTGCTTATTCATATCTACCTTTCCATCGAAGTTTAAATCTAGGTTTGGGTCTTTTATATCGGCATGACCCACAAAGAATTTATCTTTAATATTCCCCCTTATATTCAAATTAGAATAGGTGTATTTGTTGATGAAAAACGAATCAATTTTCGCATTCAGCATCACGTTCATAGTTTCCAGAGTGAACCCTTTTCCATCTACATCCGCAGATAAAGTTGCTTTGCCTAGCAAAGGTTTTTGCTTCAATATTTTACCAATATTCAAAGATTTTACCACTACATTTCCCTTATAGTGCGGAGTAGATTGCACGCCTTGCATGGCTACATCTGCATTGAAATTTCCATCGGAAGTATGGGCATCTATTGCTGCATTAAAATCAGAAATCATTCCTTTGAATGAGCCTGACAAAGCAATATCTTCAGGAAGTTGGAAAGCCGAAAGTATAGTATTGGGTAAAAATGTACTCAAATCGTGATTTGAAGTGTGCAAGTGGGTAAGCACAATGTCGAAATTGGTTTTGTCAATCGTAGGCAACCCTTTAATGTTGCCGTGGGCTTGCATGGAAGTATTTTTGCCCATTTCCACAGCAAGTTTGTCGAATGAAATGTCTTGCAATTCGCCAACTATAAGTGCATTTATATTAATGGGTGTGTTCAGATTTTGCTTTATGATTTCAATCTTTGTTAACTCTGGGGCAAACGGAATAATATCTCTGAGGTCGATTACACTGTTTCTGATGTCAGCTTTTATTTTCAATTGTCCTATATTTTTCGAAAGTGCATCCCAAGAGGCAAAGTTGATAGAGGCATATCGGGCAATTTTCGATCTATTGGTTTGTAAGTATAAATTTTGGGCTTCTGCATGTTTGGTATCCATCGTAAAGCGGGTTGAAAAGTGCTTCACAGCTATTCCAGACCTTTCATTGGCGGTAAACGACTCAATAGTTGATTTGATATTCTGAAAATTGTAATGACTTTTTATGGCTTTCAAGCTTAAGTTGCTCACGTGCAAATGCTGAAAATCTAACCCAGTAGTTTTTGGCTTATTTTTATCCAAATCTAGGGTTACTTTATTATTTTGAAGGTTGATAATTTCAACATCGATGTTGAATGGGCTTGAAACTTCAGCTACACCTCCACTCTTCCCTAGAATGGGTTTCGGCATTACAGTGCTAGAAACGGTAGAAATTTCCATGGCTATTTTCACATCGCTATGGCTCAAGGCAAATTGCCCAACTTTTGCCGTAAGCGAAGGCAAATCGAACGAACCATTTCTAATTTGCGATTTACCAATCGCAAACTGCATATTTTGATTGTCGGGTTTGTTGATGAATTTAAAATCAACATTTTCCAATATCAATTTATTGACTGAGACAAACAAAGGGATGGTTTTTGTTGTATTTGTAGAAGTATCAGTTCCTTTTTTTGAAATCTCAAACGAACCTTTCGCATTTACCAATTGCAAGGTTTTTACATCAAAATAAAAAGTTTGCAAATTAATGTCATTTACATCCACTGCTAATTTTTGCAATTGCAAATGCAGCAAATTGCCTCCCAGACTGTCATTGAAGTTAAATTTAATATTCTCAAGCAACACTTCTCCAGCATAAATCGACCATGCTTTGCCTGTTTTTACACTGTCTTTTACAATTTCTTTTTTTAAGGTATCGCTAAATGCATCAATGAAAAACTGAAAGTTAAACCTTCCTTCAGCCGCACTACGGTAAATAGTGGCGTTTAAATCTTTTATTTCAGTGCTTGAAATATTGATTTCCTTTTTGATTAGTGAAAACAAATTGATACTCAGCTGCAAATCTCCAAGCGAAATTAGCGTGTCATTTTTCTCGTCTTCCGCATAGAGTTGTTTTATACCCACCGAATTGGGGAAAATAATAGCTATTTCCTCAATGGCAATTTTGGTTTGAGTTTTATTACTAACAAAACTGGTAACTTTTTGAATAATAAAAGTTTGCACACTTGGAAGTCGCATCAAAAGTGTAGCAGAAATAAACAGCAATACTACCCCGAATGCTATCCAAGCAATTATTTTTAATATGATTAGCAATATTCTCCTCACAGATTTCTTTATATCTACAAAGTGTTAAAAATATATGCCACGATAACATAAATTTTTTGAAATATCCAAAGTAGCACCTTGGCTAGTTGACTCAATTAAGACTAAACCTATGCTGTATAATGGAATTTTTCAGAATATTATTTTGTATTACAAATATTCTAGCTCTTTTCACGGCATTTTATATCCAATGCTTTCCCTTCCGTAGCTAATTCATTATATTTACAGCCTTTTTAATTCCTAATTAATATGCAAATCAATTCCAACATAGATCCCAAAGCCCAAGTCGACATCAAAGAATTGGATGAGAAAATATCAAAATTTCGTGCAGGAGAAATAGCTGATGAACGATTTCGTGCATTTCGATTGGCTAGGGGAGTATATGGTCAACGTCAGCAGGGAGTGCAAATGATACGTATCAAATTGCCTTATGGGAAAATAACCACAGACCAGCTGTTGAAAATTGCAGATGTTTCCGACAAATATTCTACCGGAAATCTGCATTTGACTACCAGACAAGATATACAGATACATTATGTAAAGCTGGAAGATACACCCTTAGTTTGGAATGATCTGGAAGAAGCCAAAATTACGCTAAGAGAAGCCTGTGGTAATACCGTTCGCAACGTAACAGCTTCAATATCAGCAGGAATAGATCAAGACGAACCCTTTGACGTTACACCTTATACCCATGCTTTTTTCGAGTATTTTTTAAGAAATCCAATTTGTCAGGAAATGGGTCGCAAATTTAAAGCCTCTTTTTCTTCAAGCGATAAAGATACGGCTTTGAGTTATATTCACGATTTAGGATTTATTCCAAAGATTAAAGATGGGATTCTAGGCTTTAAAATAATGATTGGAGGTGGTTTGGGAGCTCAGCCATTCTTGGCCCAGGTGGCTTATGAATTTTTAGCTGCCGATGAAATTATACCTTTTTCAGAAGGGGTAATCAGAGTTTTTGATCGCTATGGCGAGCGCACTCGCAGGCACAAAGCCCGCATGAAATACTTGATTTCAGAAGTGGGTTTGGAAGAGTTTTTAAAGTTGGTGGAAGAAGAACGTGTAGCTATAAAATCTAAACAATATAAAATTGACTTAGCTTTACTTCCAAAAGGCGATGGATTTATAGCCAAACAATTGCCTGAAGTTGAGCCTGTTGACAAGGTAAAATATGAAGAATGGAAAAAAACCAATGTTTTCGAACAAAAGCAAAAAGGCAACTTTGCGGTAAATATTCGCATATTATTGGGCAATTTCTCAAGTGAAACTGCTCGCAAATTTGCTGCCTTTGTAAAAGAAACCGCAGCCGATGACATTCGTATTTCAATCAATCAGGGCTTGATGATAAAGTTTATTCCTGAAAGTGGTTTGGCTTATGTATTCAATGAATTAAATAAATTGGGCTTTGCAGACCCTGGTTTTGATAGCACTACAGACATTACAACATGTCCGGGTACCGATACCTGCAATTTGGGTATTGCTTCCAGCTATGGCATTACCAAAGTGCTGGAAGAAATGATGAAAACCGAGTTTTACGACTTGATTTACAATAATGACCTTAAAATTAAAATCAGTGGTTGCATGAATTCCTGCGGCCAGCATGGCATGGCAAATATTGGCTTGCACGGAAGTTCTATTAAAAGTGGAGAATTGGTTATGCCAGCCATGCAGGTACTTTTAGGTGGCGGAACATTGGGAGATGGCATGGGAACGGTAGGCGAAAAAGTAATCAAATTGCCAACTAAACGCATGCCTGATGCTTTCAGAACTCTATTTAACGATTATGAAGCCAATGCCAATGAAGGGGAATATTTCAATGATTATTATACACGCCAGACAAAAAATTATTTCTATCAACTATTAAAACCATTGGCGGAAGTAAAAGTGCCAACACAAGATTTATTTATAGATTGGGGTCATGATGAATATTTTATTACAGAAGTTGGAGTAGGCGAGTGTGCGGGAGTAATGATAGATTTGGTGCATACTTTATTATTGGAAACAGAAGAAAAGCTATCCAAAGCCCAAGATACTTTTAATCTAGGTTTGTATGCCGATAGCATTTACCACAGCTACGCTGTATTTATAAGCACAGCCAAAGCACTCCTTACAGCCAAAGACGTTTCTACTAATTCTCAACACGGTATTATTGGCGATTTCGATAGAAATTTTGTTGAAACAAACGAAGTGAAATTTGCCGATACTTTCAAAACTTTGGTAATGGGGATCAATAAAAATGAACCAACCCAATCATTTGCAGCCAGTTATCTTGAAGAAGCTAAGAAATTCCTAGCGTTAGCATTTGAAATTCGTAAAAGTGCACAGATAGTAGATTTGGCAGATAAAGTATTGGAAGAGGTATAGATTATTTTCTAAACCTTCATTTATCCGATTGTATTAAAATTTTTCTGTAATTTGCTATTGACTAGATCTTAATTTCTATATGGAATATTCTACTACAAAATCAAAGCCGATTTTTTCAAAAAGGAAGCAATCAATATCTGATTTTTATGCATTTATTAGCAATAGAGAAGACTCTAATAAGTATGAGTTTGTAGAGGGTAATATACAATCAAGTCCGAAAATGGTAACGGCAAAGCAATATTTTATTTACAAAAATATCAGCACTCGTTTTATAGTCAGCAAATTTTATAAACAAGGATGGGATATCATTGCTGAAAAAGAATTTAGAACAACACACGCTCAAATTAGAGTGCCTGACATTTCTATTCTAAATCCTAATCAAGTTAATAAAGGATTGATTGGAGAACATTCGTTGCCCGAAATGATAGTAGAAGTAGTTTCTGATAATGATACATTAAAAAGCATTGAGACAAAACTATTTGAATATTTCAAAGCTGGTGTAAAAATTGTATGGGCAATAGTTCCAGAATTTGAATTGGTTTATGCTTATCAATCCCCTGTAGAAGTTAAAATTCATTCTGGAACTGATATTTGCATTGTTTGTAAGTCACTTAAAGGACTTGAAATATCAGTGGGTGATATTTTTTTGAAGCCTAAGAACGTAGCCTAATCTTAAACACAAATTCTAAAACCTATAAAAAGAATCTTTTAAGATTCTCTCTATATATTATATGGGGGCAAATATTGTAGTTATTGGTGGTGGATTAGCTGGTTGCATTTTGGCATTTACGCTTACGGAAAAATACAATCAAAGAGTTTCGCTAGTGGATGATGGATACAGGAGATGTGCCTCAAAAGTGGCAGCAGGTATTTTTAATCCCATTACAGGGAAAAGAATGGCCAAAACTTGGATGGAAGATCAAATTTTCCCTGCTATGTTATCTTTTTACAAACAAGCAGAAATAGTGCTTGATGCAAAATTTTTGCATGAACATACTGTAATCAAATCTTTTGATTCTTTATCTGAGCAAAATGAATGGGTTTCTAAAACGGCAGACGAAGGATTTAAAAGTCATATTCAATTATTTTCAGAAAATGCTGATTTACTAGTTGCTATAAATACTCATTTGGGAGGAATAGAAGTTTTACAATCAGGTTGGCTCGATTGTATCACTTTTATGAATGCAGTAAAAAGTCATTTTATTTTTAAAAATTGTTTTTTGGAAGGCAGCTATCAATTTGAGACTAACCAAATAATAAGCAATGAAAATATATCTACTCTGCCTGCTAATGGTATAATTGTCAATTGTACAGGTTTTCAAGCGGCAAATCATCCCTTATGGAGCAGTTTGCCTTGGCAACTGGCAAAAGGTGAAATAATAACTATCAAAACTGATATAAAACTCAACCATATTCTCAATCACGCTGTATTTGTTTGCCCTACTACCGAAGCCAACGAATATAAAGTAGGGGCTACTTATATTTGGAATGATAACAGCAATGAAGTTTCGCAATCGGGAATAAATGAACTGGAAACAAAACTGAAATCTTTTTACAATTTACCTTTCAAAATTTTAAATGCAGAAGCGGAAGTGCGGCCAACAGTAAAAAACAGAAAACCATTTTTAGGCAGGCATCCTCAATTTAGCAGCCAATATATTTTTAATGGATTTGGCTCTAAAACTGTATCAATGGCTCCTTATTTTGCCAATCATTTTTGTGAGTATTTATTGCAGGAAGCAGATTTGATAAAAGAGGTAAATGTAAATCAATACTTTTGATCTGAAAAATGATAAATTTTAATAGCTCATTAAGAATTAGAATGCTACATCTACTTCAAATTGCTTTCAATTTTTCAATCGTCTCTACAGGATTATGTGATGAAAACACAAAATTTCCAGCTACCAATGCATCTGCTCCTTGAGATTTTAGCTTTGCTCCATTCTCCAAATTCACACCTCCATCAATTTCAATCAAGGCTTTTGACTTTGTAGAAATAATCAGATTTTTGAGTTTCGACACTCTTTCTAAAGTATTCTCAATGAATTTTTGTCCGCCAAAACCAGGGTTTACCGACATCAATATCACCAAATCTACGTCAGCAATCACATCGTCTAGTTGATTGATATTTGTATGCGGATTAATAGCTACTCCAGCCTTGCAACCAACTTGCTTTATCAATTGAATGCTGCGGTGCAAATGGGGGCAAGCCTCAATATGGACAGAAATATGAGCTGCTCCTGCTTTTTTAAATGCTTCAATATAATTGTCGGGGTTTACAATCATCAAATGTACATCCAATGGTTTTTTAGAATATTTGGCTACCGCTTCGCAAACAGGAAGTCCGAACGAAATATTGGGTACAAATGAGCCATCCATAATATCAACATGCAGCCAATCGGCCGAGCTGGCATTCAACATTTCTACATCGCGTTGCAGGTTGGCAAAATCGGCCGAAAGTAAAGAAGGGGAAATAATCATGATTTCAATAAAAATGCAAATCTAAGGAAATATTAGGTTCCTGAAATCTCTCATTTTTTTTTACTCACCAACTCCGTATTTAGCCCACACTCCGTTTTATTTAATCCGTACCAGCGAACTTCACGTTCTGTCAAATCAAGGCTAAACTTTCTGGTACAAGGCTCGCAGCCAATGCTGAAATAGCCTTTTTCTTCAAGAGGATGCCTAGGAATGCCATTTTGGCTCAAATACCTTTGTATTTGCATACTGTTCCAATTGAGCATGGGGTGAAATCTGGTAACGCCATGCGGTGCTTTTTCTTCCA
>CAZMFZ010000088.1:10703-16308 GCA_964565665.1 uncultured Bifidobacteriaceae bacterium
AGCACTTTGGTCGGCACGCACGCCATTTATCCAAATATCATATTCAGCCATTATGGGCTCTAAAGGTTCTACTTTATTGATGTGGCAGCAATAATCAGGGTCGGAAGTATAGAAAAATCTGCCTTCGCTATCTTTTTGCAGACTTTTTGGCGTAGTAGAATAAACATTTTTCAAATTCAAGCCAAGCAAAGCCACTATTTGGTCGCGATACTGCACAGTTTCTGGAAAAAGAAAACCTGTATTTATAAAGTAAACAGGAATAGATTTGTCGATTTGACTTAAAATATGAAGCAATACAATGCTATGCGTTTGAAATGAAGATGTGGTAAACAATTTCAAGCCTTGAGCTTTGTAGTTTTCTATTTGCAGTTTTATTTCTTCAGGGGTCATGGTGCGAAATAAGAATTTAAAATATAGAAATAAAAATTAGTTTTAATTATAAGTCTAAAACAAATACATACTTCAAAAAATTCTATTAGAGAATAATTATTGTTTTATGCTAATATGGCATAAATTATTTTTGGCAGGCATATTGATAAATTAGACACATTTGCATTTGGAATAAAGCACATTTAAATAAATATATGAATTTAGGACAGGAATTTAGAAACTACGCAGTGCATGGACAAGGCATAAGCGGAACTACGGTAGATAAGTTGATGGATTATACTGTCACTAGTCTCACGCCCAATATTATAGAAGAGCGAAGAATGAATGCAGTTGCTATGGATGTATTTTCAAGACTAATGATGGATCGTATCATTTTCTTAGGCACAGGCATTGATGATTATGTAGCCAATGTGGTGCAAGCCCAATTGCTGTTTTTGCAATCTGTTGATGCCAAACGTGATATTACTATTTATATCAACAGTCCCGGTGGATCGGTATATGCAGGTTTGGGAATATACGATACTATGAACTTTGTAAGCCCAGATATAGCTACAATTTGCACAGGTTTGGCAGCATCAATGGGTGCTGTTATCTTAGCTTCTGGCACCAAAGGCAAACGTGCTGCTTTGCCACATTCTCGAATCATGATTCACCAACCGAGTGGGGGAGCAGGTGGTCAATCGTCTGATATTGAAATTACAGCCAAACAAATTGTACAGCTTCGTGAGGAATTGTATGAAATATTGGCAGAACAATCTGGAAAAACGGTAGAACAAATATCAAAAGATTCTGACCGTGATTATTGGATGAAATCGAAAGAGGCATTAGAATATGGTTTGATTGATGAAGTTCTTGGAAAAAATTAAAACCATATCCTAAATTCTCAATTTACTGAGATTGGCTATTCTGCTAATGATAAGGATGTTAAAAATTGTTAAATTTTAAATATTGAATTTTAGATGAACTTGAATCAACATGTTTTTTCTTCTTTTAATGAAGATGAGGAAGACGATAAAAAAGAAAAAAAAGAAGGACAAGCTGGAATGATGATGTTTGCGAAGAAATTTCTTGAGCAAAGAAAAATATTCCTTTGGGGGCAGGTAGATGACGATTCTGCCAAAGATGTGATTACCAAATTATTGTATTTGGAAGCTGAAAAGCCAGGCAAACCCATTACATTTTATATTAATAGCCCTGGTGGCGTTGTTACAGCTGGAATGGCTATTCACGATACCATGAAATTAATTTCAAGTCCAGTATATACTGTTTGCATGGGCTTGGCTGCATCAATGGGTTCTATTTTACTTTCGGCTGGGGTAAAGGGTCACAGAAGTATCTTCCCAAGCGGTGAAGTAATGATTCATCAGCCAAGTATTGGAGGTGTTTTTCAGGGCAAGTCTGTGGATATTGAAATCACAGCCCGTCAAATACAGAAAACCAAAGAATTGGGAGCAAAATTACTTGCTGATAATTGTGGGCAAACCTACGAAAAAGTAATGAAAGACTTCGATCGCGATTATTGGATGGATGCCACTGAAGCTCTCGCTTATGGCATTGTAGATAAAATTGCAGATAAATTTTAGTCGATTCTAAAAAAGTAGGGCATAAAAAATGGCAGCTTAGCTGCCATTTTTTATGCCCTAAAATCTCTAAACATATTGCTCTTGGTAAAAATTATAGATTACGCCAAAGTCTTCTTTTGTCAATGGCTTTGAGGTGTAGCTCATGATTTCATACTGCTGGGCTTTTTCCATGTCTTTTTCATGGTCGGATGAAGTAAGCATATTAATTGCACATCTTTCAAACTTCGCAGGGTCGAGTTTTACATATTCACCTACAAAATCCCAACCGTTCAAATAAGGCATATTAATATCCACAAATATAATGTTGGGTACTCTGTTATCACTTTTCAAATATTCCAATCCATCTCTCACAGCTTCGAAAGCTACTATTTCAATTTCTGAATCTACCATTTTGATGATGGCTTCGCTCAACATATTCTGAACTGCATCATCATCAACTAACATTATCAACAAAGGCTCTTTTACCATATTCTTATATTTTTTGCCGCTTCAAATGGCATTTTTATTGTCGGTTTTACCCAAAATTGTAATTAACAAAATTAAGTTAATATTAACTCTTAGCTATTAAAATAGTATTAAAAAAAGCATCCCACATCAAGACGGGTTTTCTTTTTCGCTTGTGCCTGCTATTGCCCCTCTCATATCGGTATCAGCTTTCATATTTTGCATTTTGTAATAGTCCATTAAGCCTAAGTTGCCACTTCTAAATGCTTCTGCAATTGCTTTAGGTACTTCTGCTTCGGCAGCTATTACAGTAGCTCTTGCTTCTTGAGATTTGGCTCTCATTTCCTGTTCTACTGCCACAGCCATTGCCCTGCGTTCTTCAGCCTTGGCTTCAGCCACTTTCAAATCGGCATTGGCTTGGTCTATTTGCAATTTAGCTCCAATATTCGCCCCAACATCTACATCGGCAATATCAATAGAAAGTATTTCATAAGCTGTGCCTGCGTCCAAACCTTTTGAGAGCACTAATTTCGATATCTTATCAGGGTTTTCCAACACTTCTTTATGGCTCATAGAGGAACCAATGCTGGTAACTATTCCTTCTCCTACCCTGGCCAATATGGTTTCTTCACCTGCACCACCTACCAATTTACTTATATTTACCCTTACTGTTATTCTTGCTTTGGCAATGAGCTGAATGCCATCTTGTGCTACAGCGGTTACATTTGGAGTGTTGATCACCTTAGGATTTACTGATATTTGTACAGCTTCAAATACATCTCTACCTGCTAAATCGATAGCTGCTGCTTGTTGAAAATTAAGTCCAATATTAGCCATGTGAGCAGATATCAAGGCTTTGATAACAGTTTGCACATGACCTCCAGCCAAATAATGAGTTTCTAACTCAGCAGGTGTGATTTTCAATCCAGCTTTCGTAGCCGTAATTAAAGACTCTACAATAATGCGAGGCGGCACTTTTCTTATCCGCATAAATACTAACTCAAATAAGCCAACATTTACGCCAGAGAAAACAGCTGTAATCCAAAGATTAACAGGCACAAAATATAAAAAAATGATAATGCCTATAAAGGCAACAACCAAAATAACTAAAATAGATACTATTTCCATACAATATTTGAATTTGCATTCAAGATATGAATTATTTTAAAGCAATATAAATTTTGAGATTGTTAAATTTCAAAATCTAACTGAGTACAAATAAACAAGTTGTTTCGTTTGGGCAAATTCCTGGTTTCTTTCGTTAAGTATATTGCGAAACTTTGCATAAAAATCTAGTAGCCTATTCCTTTATGTGAAGTCTTCAAATTGAGCAATACTTTTGCCGAAGCTTTTGCTTCCATAATTACATTGACACAAACATTTTCAAAATTATTCATCTCTAATGCCTTAATTTTGTAAAATCATTTGTTTTAATACTACTCATTATAATGGCCATTAAGCGTAAAACACTCGGTAGTTATCCTTATTTATCTGTGCTGTTTAGTATTACCATGGCACTTTTTGTAATCGGGTTGTTCGGATTACTGGTAATATATGCCAACCGGCTTTCCAGAATTATAAAGGAGAATATTGAATTGCACGTTTATACAGATCATAATTTAGATGAACCATCTAACAATCGCATTGTAAATTTTATTGAATCGCAGCCTTATTTGCAATTGATGGATGGCAAAAAGCAGTTGTTATACATTTCAAAAGACGAAGCGGCTAAAAAATTTATAAAAGATACAGGCGAAGATTTTATTGCATTTTTGGGTGAAAATCCTTTGCGTGACTCATATATTATTAAAATCAATCCAGACTATAGCGATAAAAATACGCTTAGGCTTATAAAAAGACAATTGGAAAAACAAGACGGTATTTTCGAAGTGATATATATTGAAAGTATTATTGATGCTATTAATAAAAATATTGCCAAAATCAGTTTGATACTTTTAGGCTTTGCTGGAGTGTTGATAGCAGTAGTTTTCGTGCTTATAAACAGCAGTTTAAGATTGGCATTGTATTCACAGCGTTTTTTAATCAGAAGTATGAAACTTGTGGGTGCTACTTCGCTTTTCATACAATGGCCTTTTTTAAGCAGGGCTTTTTCGCATGGTGTTTTAGGTGGGTTTTTCGCATCTAGCTTATTGACGGGCATGATTTTTTACGCCTATTCTCAAATTCCTGAACTTCAAATACTTGAAAACAGACAGCAAATGCTCATTCTTGCTGGGCTTTTAATATTATTTGGGGGTATTTTGGGGTTCGCTAGTTCATTCAGAGCACTTACTCGATACATGCGAATGTCGCTAAACGACCTTTTTTAGCACATAGTTTTTAAGTACTGATTTTAAAGTATTATTACAGTAGAAGAAAGTTTTTTGATCCGTTTCGTATAATTGTATTAAATATCAAAAACAACCATGCAAATACTATTTTTCATCTCTTTAGGAGCGTTGGCTTATTTAATAGGCTCTATTCCCACAGCCGTTTGGTACGGAAGATTTTTCCATCATTTAGATGTACGTGAATTTGGCAGTAAAAATGCTGGAGCTACCAATACATTTAGGGTTTTGGGCAAAAAAGCAGGCTCAATTGTGTTTGGAATAGATGTTTTAAAAGGTTTTATAGCTACTTCGCTAGCCAATTTCCTTTACACCTACGATTATATTTGGGATTATGAAATTGCAGAATTTAAAATATTATTTGGCTTATTGGCAGTTTCAGGTCATATTTTCCCAATCTTAGCAAGCTTCAAAGGAGGTAAAGGTGTGGCTACATCCCTAGGTTTGGGGCTTTGTATGTTTCCGGAAGTGGCACTTGTTTGCTTGGCTATATTTTTTATCATATTAGCTGTTTCACATTACGTTTCGCTTGGTTCTATACTTGCAACTTTGGCTTTTCCTCTTTTAATGTTTACTAAATGGTTTCACCCTCAAGATTATTTATTGGTGGTATTCGGTTTTGCTGCGTTTTTGCTCGTAGTGTATACACACAGAAAAAATATTGTAAGGCTGATGAATGGCAATGAAAACAAAATTTATATTTTGGCACGCAGGGCTAGTTAGCTTTACATATATAAATATTAAAATTTAAGCCACTTAAACTAAGTGGTTTTTTTATTCTAAAATACTGTCAACCGACTAAAGTTTAAAATTAACAAAAATACCTCTTGGAATTTAAAT
>CAZMFZ010000089.1:0-16136 GCA_964565665.1 uncultured Bifidobacteriaceae bacterium
ATAAAAAATGTATTTTTCGACATGATATTAAAAAAGATAAAATTTAAAAGCTACAATTCTTGACAAAAAAAAAGAAGTTATGACAAAAGTTGTTTTTACAAATATTATTCAAAATAACACATGCTTTGTATCTAAATATTGTGTAATTGATATCGTACCATATTGTAATCTATTTCTGGTTAGCTATAGATGGCTTAAATCTACCTAAAGCTCAACGCTAAATTTCTTGTACTATATCATCAGTTAATATTATTTCTTTAATATTTTGGCTTTAATAATCATATTGCCTAAGTGTCTGCATTTTTTGTATTTTGCACGGTTAGCTTATGCTAAAGTTATTTGATGAAATCGAAAAGACTTTTGAAAATCCTTAGAAGACTATGGATTGGGAAGAATCTGTAAAGGTCTGCATTCCTAATAAATAACCTATTACTATGCATCAGTGCAATACTGGCGGCTCTAAAATATCTTTATCATAGATTTCTGATTTAAATCCGAATAAATAATGTAGGGCATTTTTCCCAATATTGGAGAAGCTCCAGTTCTTCAGGGTGCTGCTATTTGGGATACTATACTCGGCAGTCGGAAGGACGGGTTAGGATTTTAATTTGGTTGTACAACGGAGCCAATTGGGAATGACCCTGATTTAACAGATAAATATCACAACGAATAATTGTGGGCTTCCTAAACAAATAAACCTATTGTAATACTTGATTTACAATAGGTTGTGATTTTAAAGTAGCGGGGAGCAGGATCGAACTGCCGACCTTAGGGTTATGAATCCTACGCTCTAACCATCTGAGCTACCCCGCCATTTTTTCGGAGTGCAAAGATAGTGTTTTTTCCTTTTTCTGAAATAGTATTTCGATAAATTTACACAGTTTGCATCATTTGCAGCTTCTTGTACAATCCATCGGCATTGCTCAAAAGCTGCTCATGCGTACCTAGCTCTACTATAGAACCCTCTTTAATTACCAATATTTTATCGGCATTTTGAATGGTGCTAAGTCTGTGAGCAATTACAAGTGAAGTACGGTTTTTCATCAGGTTATCTAATGCCCCTTGCACCAGTTTTTCCGATTCGGTATCTAAGGCTGAGGTAGCTTCGTCTAAAATCATAATTGGCGGATTCGCCAACACAGCTCTTGCGATACAAATACGTTGTTTCTGGCCGCCTGAAAGTTTCACCCCCCTATCGCCCACTTCTGATTGATAGCCATGTTCAGTTTTTACTATGAACTCATGGGCATTGGCTATTCTGGCAGCATATTCCACATCTTCTATGCTGGCGGCAGTATTGCCAAAAAGTATATTATTATAAATGCTATCATTAAAAAGGATTGATTCCTGGGTTACAATTCCCATTAGGTTTCGCAAAGATTTCATCTCAATGGCTTTAATATCTATTCCATCAATTAAAATTTGCCCTTCATCACTATCGTAAAAGCGGGGTACTAAATCGGAAATAGTGGTTTTCCCGCCCCCTGAAGGGCCAACCAATGCAATCATTTTTCCAGCTTCAATATCGAAAGAAAGGTTGTTGAGTACTTTTCTATCACCATAAGCAAAGCTTACATTTTTAAACTCAATTTTATTTTTGAATTGCTTTATTTGAATACTCTGTGAATTGTTGAATACTGTAACAGGGGTATCAATAAGTGAAAGCACTCGCTCTCCGGCTGCTACACCCACTTGTAAAGTAGAAAATGAAGTAGAAATAGCCTTCGCAGGTCTTAAAATTTGTGAAAACAAAATAATATAGGCAACAAACTCGCTTGCTTTAAGCTCCGATTCATTGCTCATCACCAGCGAACCTCCATAAAGCAATATAAAAGACACTACTATTACACCACTAAATTCTGAAAATGGAGAGGCCAGTTCTCTTTTCAAATTCATTTTTCGCGATAATCTAGTATAATTATCGTTTTCCCCTTTGTATCTATTGAAAATATAATTTTCAGCATTAAAAGCTTTTATTATTCGCATTCCTGAAAGTGTTTCATCAATTATTCCTATCAATCGCCCAAAGGCCTCGTAGCTTTGAGAAGCTGTTTTTTTAATTTTTTGATTGATATAAGAAATTATACCACCCGAAAGCGGAATCACAATCAATGTAAAAAGAGTGAGCTTCAACGACATTGAAAGCAGCAAAATAAAGAAAGTAATGAGTGTAAACGGCTCTTTCAAAAGGGCTGCTACTGAGGAAGTTAAAGATCCTTCAATTGCAGTAACATCGTTGGTAACTTTGCCCATAATATCGCCTTTGCGTTGGTTGGAGAAAAAGCCAATCTCCAAACTCAATATTTTCTCATACAGTGCATTTCTCAAATTTCTAATGAGCTGGAGCTTTAGCAATTCAATTTGTACACTTGTCAAATACCTGAAAAGATTGGTGAGAAGCACAGAGACTACAATTACAGCTGTTACCATTTGCAAGGCAGCAAATCGCCCATATTGCAAAATTGAAAAAGCAAAATAGTAATTGAAAAGGCCTTTGAAGTATTCTAGACTTATAGAAAACTCTGGAATATTAAGCATGGCTTCTAGCTCTTTGTTATTTACAGTTCCGAAAAGCACATTGAGTAAAGGAATAAGTAAAGTGAAATTCAAAATGCCGAAAATCACTTGAAAAAATGTAAAAATGGCATATGGGACTACGCGCTTGCCAAGGGGGGTACAATATTGTAATAGTCTGAAATAAATCTTCACTTATTTTAATTTTAGTCTATAAAAGCAGGCACAGCACCTTCTTTTTTCTTTACAAAAGTAACCAACAGAACGGGAAGCAAAATCATATTGGTGAGCAAAGCGAAAAATAAAGTGAGGCAAGTGAGTATTCCCAAGGCAATAGTACCGCCAAATTCTGAGAATATAAAAATGCCAAAACCCAAAATCAACACAATGCTGGTATAAATCATGCTAATTCCGGCCTCTTTTAAGCTTCTTAACACAGCTTCAAGCACAGTATTGCATTGCGGTAATTCTTGTTTGAACTTGCTCAGGTAATGAATAGTACTATCGATAGTGATACCAAAGGAAATACTAAAAATCACTGCTGTGCTGATTTTCATTCTTATGTCAAAAAGTCCCATAATTCCAGCAGTAATTAACATGGGAATTAGATTTGGAATAATGGAAATAATAATCATGCGTAGGTCTGTAAACATAAATGCCATCATAAACGATATAAGTGCAAAAGCATAGAGCATACTTTCTGTTAAATCGTTGAGCAAGAACTGATTGCCTTTCAGAAATAACAATGAAGTACCAGTAACATTTACTTTAAAATCTGTATCGGCAAATAATTCTTTGAGCTTAGGTTGCAGCCGGCCATTGATAAATTCATCCATTTTTTTTGTACCTAAATCTGCTACTTTCATAGAGAAACGCACTATTTGAGCATTGCTATCTACAAAAGAAGTGATGATGTTTAAATCGTTATTCCTTCCGCTAAAATATTTCAAAATAAACCCTTTTTCATTGTTTGTGGGAATGCGATAATTGTCGGGTGTATTGTTGTAAAATGCCTGAGTGGCACTTTTTATAATACTTAGAATAGAAAAAGGAGGCGAAACCACCGATTCAGATTTGATGTAGGTTTCAAATTCTTCCAGTTTTTGTAGGTTTTTCAGATTGAATGCTGCTTTTTTCTTGCCCAAATCTACCAATACTTCCAAAGGCATTACCCCACTAAAGTTTTTTTCAAAAAATGCTAAATCAGGTTTTACGGTGCTTCTTTCGGGCATATCATCTACCATGAAACCAACGGCCTGTATGCGTGTAATGCCAAAAATACTGACAAGCGTAATCAAAATGGTGACAATATAAATGGCTGGCCTAAAATGCTCGACTGCATAGGCAAGTTTAGTATTGATATAGTGCAATGATTTTTTATCAAGGTGCATCATTTGCTTTTCCGATGGCTCAGGTAAATACATTAACAACCCAGGAATTACTATGATGGTAATAATAAAAGTGGCAATGCTCATAATACCTGCTATCATTCCAAACTCGCGAATGAGTGAAATATCAGTAAATACTAGCACAAAAAAACCGACTGCGGTGTTTGCATTTGTCATAAAAGTAACAAAGCCTATTTTCTCTATTATTTTGCTTACTGCTTTTACTTTATCGCCTGATTCGCGAAATTCCTGATGGTATTTATTGAACATATAAATGCAAGTGGGAATACTGATTACCACTATCAAAGCCGGAAGCATTCCAGTGAGCAGGCTTATCTTGTAACCAAACAATGCGGTGAAGCCCGATGTCCACACTATGGTAATCACTACTACTAGTATGGTGAAAAGTACTGAACTGAACGATCTAAAAAATATAAATATTATAAGGCAAGTTACTACCGAAGAGAGCACTAAAAGCAATTTAAACTCATCTTGAAAAGCACTTATCATAATGTAGCGTATATAGGGCAAGCCAGCATAGTGAGTTTCGATAGTGGTAGAATTGGTAAAGTCTTTGGCTAATAGTAAAATATTAGAAATCAGCTCTTTACGTTTATTTGAGTTTAAAAATTCTTTGTTCAAATAAATGGCAATAAGTGTCGCCTTTGTATTTGTATTGAATATTAAGCCATTGTAGGCCTGCACATTTGTAGCAACAGTAAGTAAGCTATCAAGCTCTGGCTGATATTGCACTTTTTGCTGAAATACTGTTTGTAAATCAAATTTATTACTGGCAACATTTTTATTCAGTCTTTTGAAATTGCTGAGCGCAATTACTTCATTCACACCAGGCACAGCAGCTATGTTTTCCACCAACTGCTGATATTTTGAGAAATATTTGATTTTGTACAGTTTTTCATCTTGCACACCTATTACCATTACATTGCCATCTTCCCCAAAAGTTTTTTTGAAATGGGAATAAAAAATCATGTCGGGGTCGGTTTTGGGTACGATATTGGCGTAATCGTAGCTCATTTCAACTTTTGTACCCATCCAGCCGAAAAATACGGTGAGCACCATTGTGGAAATCATCAAAGGCAATCGATAAGCAATGATGAATTTTGTAATTTTAGTCCACATAGCAGATTGTTAATTATTTCATTTAAACCCTTGCAAAAATATGATTTTCCACAATGGTTTATGTGTATACGAACCATATAATTCCATTGTAAAAGACATCAAGGAACTACAATAATAGCCAGCCAAACCAAATGGCATAGTATTTATTGGTATAATAAGTATGCAATAAGAATTTTTACCCATTTTTGTATAAAGTAAAAACCAATGACCTTTTCTGAAATCTGGACCTACCTCACCAACTCGCAAGAAATAATCCAAACCGGAGGCTTAATACTTGTTACACTCATTGTATTTGCTGAAAACGGGCTGTTTTTCGGGTTTTTCTTGCCAGGCGATTACCTTTTATTTTCCGCTGGCTTGCTTTGCGGCACCGGTAATTTCCCTGTACACATTATACTATTGTGGCTCTGTATTTTACTTGCATCAGTTTTGGGCAGCTATGTGGGGTATTTATTTGGTAAATATTTGGGTCAGAGGCTATTGAAATCGAAAGACACTTGGTATTTCAAACGAGAGTTTATTGTAAAAACCCGCTACTATTATATTAAATATGCTGGAAACACGTTGATTGTAGGCAGATTTTTACCCATTGTTCGCACATTTGCCCCTATTTTGGCAGGAATAATTAAAATGAATACTAAGAAATTTCTTTACTACAACTTCATCGGTGGCTTGCTTTGGGTAAGCATAATGGTGCTGGGAGGCTATTTTCTTGGCGTACAATTTCCAAGCATACTCAACTATCTAGAATACATCATTATTGGCTTTGTAGCTCTTACTTCGTTTGTGGTAATCAGAGGCTTTTTTACAGCAAAGAAGAAGACTAGAAATGTGGGGTGATGGTATACCTAACACAAGCTTTTTTGAATTGAAATATAATGAGAAATACTTGAACTAATTTTGATTTCAGATTTTCCCGTATTATTGTCTGAAAGTTTACAAAGCATTCGAAGTCTAAATAAATGCGAGTAAAAGTTAGTTCTTCAAACTGATCTGAATTTCTACAATAATTATTAATGATATATTTGCACTCTAAGAAAGATTACATCATTTTAATATTTAGAAGACCCCTGTACAAATAAGAATAAAAACAGAAGGTTTTAGGGCAATTGGAATAGCAGATATTATTATTAATGATATCACGGTTGTCGCAGGTGAAAATGGACGTGGGAAAAGCACGATTTCAAAGTTACTATACTACTTATATAAAACTGCTTCAAATTTTGACATATGATGATAGGAGTAGATTACTCTAATAACGAACATTGGAATGATTTAAATACCCTTCTTACTGTATCAGGCAAATCATCCTTTTCGGAATTGTCAAAAACTATTAGTACTGAAATAACCCATGGAGAAGTTTCCATTGAGGATAATTCGATTTCTTCAATAAATGATTTTTATTATAAACGAGATGATGGATCAACTTACAATCTGTTAGATTGTGCAAGTGGAGTAAAGTCATTTGCAATATTGCAATTACTAATAAAAAATGGCTCAATTTCAGATAAAACACTTTTAATTATAGATGAACCAGAGTCAAATTTGCATCCTCAATGGATGATTGAATATGCACGACTTATCGTTTTATTAAATAAAAAATTGGGTACTAAATTTTTTATTGCAAGCCACAATCCTGATATGGTTAGTGCTATTAAATATATATCTGAAAAAGAGAATGTAGATGAAGGGCTAAATTTTTATTTAGCTGAGAAGACCAATGGTAAATATATGTACAACTATAAGGCTTTAGGTAAAGAAATTGACCCTATATTCGCTTCATTTAATATAGCACTTGACCGAATTAATCGATATGGAAGTTAATTATGAGATACTGTTATTCTACAACTATAAATCATAAAATCGCTTCAGCTAATAAAAATTGCGTACAAGACATTAATTCTCTTATTATTAAGGAAGGGTATTTAGGAGAAAATCCACTTTTTATAAATGGAGGGAGGCCAGGTAGAGAAAAATAAATCAATGGATATGGCGTTTGGAATCAAAAATTCCGACTCAAGTAAGATTCAAATGCAATTGATTGAGCTAAGATTTAATTATAATAATCCAAACAACTTAGATAGAAAAGAAATTGAAGGGAAAGTAGCTGGATCTAGTCAACTTCTTTCAGAAGTTCCCCCTACTGTAAAATTATATATGTTTATTTTTAAAACTGAAAAGTTACAAGAAGCTATTAGTAGGCTCTTTAGAATTATCCCTAAAATAAATCCCAATTATGCTGTAATGGATATTTATAGTTTAAAGAAAAATATTTTTAAACCGCTTTAAACTCTTTCGTGTATTAGCTCTTCGTTGAATAATTGTAAAAACTTTTAAATTAAAATCACAGAACATTTAACGGCTGTCCCCTGTTATTTCTGCAAATTTTTATAATATAACTCCAGTTCTTTCAATCGTAGTATTTGCTCTGGTCGGGGGTCGATAAAAGGTCGCACTTTCTTTACCAATTTGAAAGCATCGTCAAATGTGGTGCCTATTTTTAAAAGATAGGCAATTGTCATAGTTGGGCCTCGGCCAAGGCCTTGCCTGCAATGAATATACGCTTTGCCTCCATTTTTTATTTCATTGTCGGCAAAATCTGCACCCTTTTTCAAATCTTCCAATTCCGGGGGAGTGTTGTCAATAGTAGGTAAATGCAAGTATTTAATGCCACTGTGTTGTGCCTCGCTGTATACCGAATGCATTCGCATATTTACAATGGCAGTTATGCCCAGTGCTTTGAGTTTTTGCAATCCAATCAAATTGTATTGGCTTCCTAAAAATAGGTTAGCAGTAATCTGGCTTCTTTTTAAAATAGGAATACCAAACAAATACCTATGTATATTGTCTAAAATTTTCTGTATAAAAATTACAGTTATCTTGTACAGACTAATTACTTGATCAAGTTTCATATATTTATTTGTGTGGAATTGTCTAAAGCAGGAGCTAATATATTTACGCTTTGCGGATTTACTTTAATATGAATAAACTGGGCTTGCCTTTCCATGTCGTCAAATATAAAATTATCGACCTCAGGAAGCTCAATCATAATTTCGCTGCACTTCCAATGCTTTAATACCTCCGACTCTGTTTGTAATAATGTGCTTCCGGCCACTCTTAGTAAAGAAAGGAAATCGGTGTTGTCAAGCATTATCACATCAAAGAAACCATCATTTATGCTAATATCGGGCAAAAAAGAAAAACCTGCAATACCTATGCTTCCCGAATTGGTAACGGTAAGCGACACACCTTCTTGCTCAATTTCAACACCATCTATTTTCATTTTATAAAGTATGGGTTTGGCATTTGAGAGTGTTTCTAAAGCTGAAATGCCATAAGCTAGCTGCCCAAAACTATCTTTCAATCCTCTATCTGCATGGCTTACCATATCGGCCATAATGCCAAAGTTGATTCTAATCAAAAATGGCTCGCCATTCATGCAGCCAGTATCTATCTTTTTTATGGTTGCATTTTCATTCTTAAGCAATTCTATTGCGGCCACCGAATCGGTAGGTATACCCAATTCTTTGGCCATCACATTGGCAGTACCTCCAGGAATAATAGCCATGGGCATATCTTTCCCAATCAAGGCTTGGGCTACTTGCACCACAGTGCCATCGCCACCATATACAGCTATAAGGTCTACATTTCCGATCAACGAATTTATAGTAGAATTGATGTCGTGCTGCTTGGTGATGATGGTAGCATTCCAATCGATGCCTGTATTGAGAAAAGCCCTATGCAAATAATGAATGATAGGTTCTTCTGTACCCGAAGCGGGATTGATAATGACATGAATATTTTGAAATTTCATTTAAGTGGCTGCTATTTTGAGATGATGTTGCATCTGTAGTGCTAATAATTCACTATAAAACCTTGCCAAGAGAAGTAGAACTTCCCGAAAGTTTTAATCTTTCGGGAAATATAATCAATGTCGTTTAGTTGAGCCTTTTTATCGACCTCACCCCCTTCCCCTCTCCTACTGAGAGGGGAGTCGAAGGACAAACTAAACGACATTGAAATATGAGTATGAAGTAATTTACGATTGAATATAAATCAATAGAATAGCTCAGATAGCTGCTAATTGCTTGTTTTTGACCTCACCCCAACCCTTGCACACATTCTCGCTCAAAACTTCGTTTTGTCGTGAAAAGGAGAGGGGCTTTTTAAAGCGGAAAGTAGCTATCTGGGCTATTCCATAAATCAATTTTTACCTTTCATAACCTATCTACCACTTTTTGCCCCATAGCATTTGTACCTAGTATTTTATCGTTAGGGGTGCTTTTATCAGCAATATCACCTGTGCGGTAGCCATCTTTTAAGGTTTTATCTACCGCTGCAATAATATTATCGGCCTCAGCTTTCAAACCGAATGAAATATCAAGCAACAATGCTGCCGAAAGTATAGATGCCAGTGGATTTGCCAAGCCTTTGCCTGCAATATCGTGTGCCGAACCGTGAATAGGTTCGTAAAATCCAATGCTATCGCCAATAGATGCAGAAGCAAGCATACCCATAGACCCTGCTATTTGCGAAGCTTCATCAGTGAGAATATCGCCAAACAAATTGGCTGTAAGCACTACATCAAATTTCTTAGGATCTTTGATTAATTGCATGGCTGCATTGTCGATAAACATGTGTTCGACTGTAATTTCAGGATAGCGTTTGGCTACCTCCTGCACCACTTCACGCCACAAACGAGAAGTTTCCAACACATTGGCTTTGTCTACCGAACACAACGTTTTCTTTCTGGTTTTAGCAGCTTCAAATGCTTTTATGGCAATACGTTCTATCTCATAAGCCGAATAAATCATCAAATCTGAAGCTGTTTTGCGGTCTTCGCTTCGTTTTTTCTCTCCAAAATATATATCGCCCGTCAATTCTCTAAAAAACAGAATATCGGAGCCTTTTAGTATTTCAGGTTTTATGCTTGAGGCACCTAACAATTCATCAAAAAGCTTGATTGGACGCAAATTGGCATAAAGACCCAGTTCTTTTCTGATTTTCAAAAGGCCTTGTTCGGGTCTCACTTTGGCGGCAGGGTCGTTGTCGTATTTGATATGACCTATCGCTCCAAACAAAATTGCATCAGAAGCTTTGGCTTTGGCTAATGTTTCGTCTGGCAAGGGATTTCCAGTAGCCTCAATAGCGGTATGCCCCATTATGGCCTCATCGAAGGTAAATTGATGCTGGTATTTAGCTCCAATGGTTTCTATTACTTTCTTGCCCCAAGTAGTTACCTCTTGGCCTATGCCATCGCCCGGAATTACTAATATTTTTTTATTCATCGAAATAAAGTCTACAACCCTTATGGGCGTTTTTTAATGAAATTGTGAAATTATAAAAATGGCTGTAAAGATAGAATCAAAAGTATGTAACCAAATCAACATTAGGGATATGGTTACTTTTTTACTAAGTAAATGTGGTTTATTACAAGCATTTTGTATTTCAAAAATATAACTTTTTAGCCATTGTCAGAGAACACAAAAGTGATGATTAAAATGAAAACATGCCCTAACTCAGCGAAAACGCGACATTAATATCTGTGGCACACTTTTTTAACAAAACTGCTAATGTTAAATAATTATGAAACATGCAAACCTATATAAAAATTTTATTAACGCTTATTCCTTTGGTTTCTCTCACTTCGGTAACCAACTATTATAGCAGCACGGTAAATAAAGACGATACGATTTCTAAAGAATCTCAATCACAATCTATTACGAAAAAAGAAGTAGATGCCATAAAGGAAACTATGCCATTTGCAGATTCTATCATTGGCAATTATAAACTGAGCAAGGAGCCTTGCAATTCGGAAAATTTCTTAAAAACAACTGTACCCATAGTTTCGAAAAGATTTTACAAACGCCACCAAATAAAACACATCAAACATAGAATTGAGAGAATTTACTCAAAATATGGCGATTATATTAAAAAGGCATCTGCTCTAACTCAAGTGCCAGAAAATCTTATTGTATCCATAATATTCATAGAAAGTAATGGACATGAGAGAAGTTTGAATAAAAAATCGGGTGCTACTGGACTTATGCAACTTACCCAAAGTTCGTGCAGCGATATATTGTATTTGAAAAACAAAATGGGGCAGCTAACTCAGATTGAAAAACATATCATTAAAAAAAGCTTGGGTAATAGGCTGGATTGCATATTGGGTATGCAACACATGGGGCAAAAGAAACTTTGCAATGGCAAAACTGGCTTCAATGTAAGTGAAGAAGATCTATATAACCCTGAATTTAACATTTTGTGTGGGGCTATATTTTTAAGTGTATTGATAGAAAACCATACAGAAAAAGGCTTGGTAAGGCTTGATAAAATAGTGGCTGGCTATAGTGTGGGGCTTTTTTCTAAAATAAAAGGCAAAACACCCGAGGAAGTAATGCAATACACTAATAAAGAAACACGCTCATACATTGAAAAACTCGCAGGTACTAATGGAGTATTAAGGGTAATGTCGATTTAAAGAAGGCAATCAATGCTTAAATTTATACATTGATTTGTACTTATTTCTTAAATACAAAATACACAGCCAATACGATTAAGCAAAATGCGATTACATAATTCCAACTGAACTCTTTTGATTTAAACAAGCATATAGCCGTGATTAAAAACACCACTAGCGAAATTACCTCCTGAATTACTTTGAGCTGGAAAAGATTGAACGGGCCTCCATTTTCTATAAACCCTATATTATTTGCTGGCACTTGAAGCGCATATTAAAAAAACCCAAGCCCCAGCTTATTAAATTAACTCCCACTAAACCAATGCCTTCCAACCACGATATTTTATTGAATTGTAGTGGCCGTACCAAGCCAATGTCCTAAAGAAATTTGACAAGAGTAGTAGAAAAATAGTATCTAAACCCTTCATCAAATTAATAGTGTAACTTATATAAACGCAAATATTTACTATTGTAAACTTAAAGTTAAGGATTTTTAGCACCAAGAAAAGATTTCCACACTGCAGTATGTTATCCACAGCGATGTTATTTATAAACGATAATTAATTGATTGTCAATAGATTGAAAATATCTTAAAAAACATAAAAAATGTGGATAATTCACTCTATAATTTTTTTGTACAATGGTAGGGCTTAAAATAAGCTTTTTTTAGTATGTGTATATCGGTAAAGTACAATTTCAAGAGTTCTACATAAATATACTTGATTTTTTTACAAACCTTCAATAGATTTTTAGTTGTGCCATTGAATTAGCAACTTTGTGAAAAGTTTATTATTTCATAATGGCACGTATACTTACCGGAATTCAGTCGAGCGGAAAACCACATTTGGGCAATATTTTGGGGGCTATAAAGCCTGCTATTGAGCTATCGAAAGATACAAATAACGATTCTTTATTTTTCATTGCCGATCTGCATTCCCTCACCACTGTTCGTGACCCTCAACTACTAAAAACCAACACCCATTCGGTAGCTGCCGCATGGCTAGCTTTTGGCTTCGATACCAATAAAAATATTTTTTACAGGCAATCAGACATTCCTCAAGTGACAGAATTGGCTTGGTATCTGGGCTGCATTACGCCATTTCCAATGCTTGCCAATGCCCATTCTTTTAAAGATAAATCTGAAAAATTAGCAGATGTAAATGCTGGATTATTCACCTATCCGGTGCTGATGGCCTGCGACATATTGCTTTATGATGGTGAATTTGTGCCAGTGGGGAGAGACCAAAAGCAACATTTAGAAATGGCTCGAGATATGGCGGAGAAATTCAATAGTATGTATGGCGATACTTTTGTGGTGCCACAAGCAAGGATTTCAGAAAGTATAATGACTATTCCGGGTACTGATGGGCAGAAAATGAGCAAATCGTATGGCAACATAATAGATATATTTCAAGACGACAAAGCTTTGCTGAAAAATGTAAAGTTGATAGAAACCGATTCTACGCCCTTGGAGGAGCCTAAAAATCCTGATAATTGCACAGTATTCAAACTCTATGCTTTAGTTGCTAAGCCTGATGAGGTAGTTGAAATGCGAGGTAAATACCTGGCTGGAAACTACGGCTATGGCCATGCCAAACAGGAATTATATGAATGTTTGCTACGCACTTATGCAAAAGAGCGGGAACTCTACACTTATTATATAAGTAACCTTCATGAGCTGGAAGCTAAGCTGAATGTGGGAGCTGAAAAAGCCAGGGCTATTGCCTTGCCAAAATTGCAACTTGTGAGGGCAAAGCTGGGATTATAAACTGTAAAAGGATTGAATTTTATGTATATCACAAAGTCAACAACACAATGGTAGGAATATTGGTACCTATGCCAGAGGAAATTGATTTGCTTCTGAGCCAAATGCAGGTAGAAAATGTAGTAGAGGCTGGAATGAGGCAATACTATGTAGGTACAATCAATGATAAAAAGGTGGTGGTGGCTTTGTCAAGAATTGGGAAAGTGGCTTCGGCTGTTACTGCTTCTTATCTCATTACACATTTTCCAATCACCCAATTGATAGTGGCAGGCGTAGCGGGTGGAGCAGACGACAAACTCAACATTGGCGATGTCTGTATTGCCACCCAATGCATTCAACACGATATGGATGCGAGTGGCCTCTTTCCTAAATTTGAAATTCCACTTTTAGGTGTCAAATATTTTCCTTCAATGCCTCTAATCATTGAAAAAGCAGAATTGGCAATTTTTAAATACCTTCTAAATGGCTTTTTTAATCAAATTCACGGTAACATTAGGAATGAATTCCTTTTAAATGATATTAAAGTTCACCAAGGCGTAATGGCAAGTGGCGATCAATTCATAGCAAGTGCAATGAAACTGGCTGAAATCAAAAAAGGCATTCCAGAGCTTTTATTTGTAGAAATGGAAGGGGCGGCTGTAGCCCAGGTTTGTTATGAATACAAAATTCCACTTTTAAACATCCGTATTATATCAGATAAAGCCAATGATACTGCCGCTGTAGATTTTCAAAAATTTATTGACAATGTGGCTAAATTCATGATTTTGGGCGTTGTTACTCAATATTTAGATGAGATATAAAGTATGTCTTACAATGTATACCTGCCAGCAGGTACATAAATTACATTGAATATACCCTTGTAATGGGATGTTTGGGACTTTGGCACCTTTCTATATTTGTATGATCAATTAATCGTACAAATATTCAAACCCATGATTTCAGCCATTACTACTTCTGCATTATCTCAATCGTTTGCCTTAAGAACGGGAATGCCAAAAGCCACGCTAAAAAACAATGCCCCAGCGCGGTATTTTGAAAATCTAGATGAAAAGATAGCTCCTGTGAAGTTGATAAATGTAGAAAACTCGTTCGAATTTTCGTTTGATGATATGTTTTAAAAAATATTTCTTGTATTGAAACCATAAAAGACCTTGATGGAAGTCAAGGTCCTTTATGGTTTATAGGCATTCTACAAAGTAATTACCTTTGCTAAGCCATTTTTATAGCTTTTCAAATCGTAGCCTGCCATATTAGAATAGCTTTCTGCCTTAATTTTTTCGGCATATTTTTGAGCCACTTCTTCTTTGCCATCGAACAAATCGGTATTGCTGATGAACTTGCTTATTTGCGGTATTCCAAAGTTTTTATCGTCCACTTTATTTTATTGTTTAATGCGTAATTATTAATGTTTAATTAATTTTCTATATATGATTTCGCAATGATAATGCAATGTCGTTTAGTTACGCTTTTTAATAACCTCACCCCATGCCCCTCTCCTACAGAGAGGGGTGACGAAGTACTTAACTAAACGACCTTGAATGATAATGAGTTAAAAAAACACACATTACGCATTTAGCATTAATAGTTACTTTGCTCTCTGTCCGTCTAGTACTTGCATTACCGATTTTACGGCTTTTTCCGAGTCTTTCAACAGAGCCAATTCAGCATCGTTCAATTTGATTTCTAGTATGCGTTCTACGCCATTTTTACCAAGTACTACAGGCACTCCTAAGTAGCAATCGCTAATGCCAAACTCTCCTTTCAATTGCATACACACAGGAAATACACGTTTTTGATCTTTCACAATGGCTTCTACCATTTGTGCTGCTGCCGAACCTGGAGCATACCAAGCCGAAGTTCCCATCAATTTCACCAATTCTCCGCCCCCTCTTTTGGTTCTTTCTAGTATTGATTGCAATTTATCGGCTGCTATCAATTCAGTAATGGGAATACCGCCCACTGTGGTATAGCGTGGCAGTGGCACCATAGTATCGCCATGGCCGCCAAGTAATACAGCCTGAATATCTTTGGGTGATACATTTAATTCTTCAGAAATAAAAGAGCGGTAGCGTGCCGTATCTAATATGCCAGCCATACCAATTACTCTATTTCTTGGCAATTTCGAAACCAGATGGGCTTGGTATGTCATTACATCAAGCGGGTTTGACACTACTATTATGATAGCATTGGGTGAATATTTCACCACTTGTTCGGTAACTGTACCTACAATTCCAGCATTGGTAGCTATCAAATCGTCACGTGTCATGCCGGGTTTGCGTGGCAAGCCCGAGGTAATTACCACCACTTCTGAATTGGCAGTTTTTGAATAATCGTTTGTAGAGCCGATAGTTTTGGTATCGTACAAATCAATAGGGGCTTTTTGAGAAATATCTAATGCCTTGCCTTCAGCAAAACCTTCACGAATATCTAACAACACTACTTCATTGGCTATCTCGCGATAGGCTAATACATCGGCACACGTGGCACCCACATTGCCCGCACCTACTACTGTTACTTTCATATTTACTTATAAGTTTATTTTGAAAATGTAAAGGTAAAACAAGTTTTAAAATTTTGAATAAAATCAAAATCAGGCAAAAATAGAAAACCAATGCTTAATAGTAAATGATTTGTGAAAATGAATGGAAATAATTGAGGCCCCTCAGCCTTGCTCATTTCTGCTTCATCCAGTTCATCAAATGTAAAGCAATAAAAGGATTAAATTATTAAGTGTAAATTTGTATCAGGATTATCATTCAAACTGTAAATTTTTTTTAGGACGACACAAGGGCTAAAGTGATTGGCTGGTGAGGACACCAATGCTATTTAAATAAGGATAAGTCTTTGTTTACTAGATATTTATACCTAT
>CAZMFZ010000090.1:0-15950 GCA_964565665.1 uncultured Bifidobacteriaceae bacterium
CGGAAAATACAGAGGAGTTTAAGCAAATACCAAATCTGTTCCAATTTGGAAAACTCTCCGCCCACCCAAACCCCCTTTGGTCTTCCACCACTTTCACTTACAAAGTGCCTGAAAAAGGGAGCTTAAAGCTCTACATTACCAATGGTATGGGCATAAAAGTAGCTGAGGTGCTTAGCAACCCAGCACATGAGGCAGGCGAGTTTCAATACGAATATACCAATAGCACGCTACCTTCTGGCATATACCTAGTGGTGCTAGAGGCTGAAGGCGTAAAGGAAACCATCAGGCTAGCGGTGGTGAGATGATAATGCGTAATTAGTCGATCAAATCGGGTTGCTGGCAATGGTCAGCTAAAACAGCTATACCTCATTATCTTCAATATTGTCCCTTATTAAGTTTTCTTGCTTAATGAGGGATTTTCAATAAGTGGACACATTAACTTGATGTGAAGTTGCGAAAGGTAAGGGCCGGAAGGTAGTCCTGCCAAGTTTACGAAAACTGAAAGGGCTTAATGGTATTCTAAATTGTGATGCTTTGTCAATCTTGATAGTGTCCGTAAAGTGAATGAACAATAATTTGAGTTTCAAGCACTTTATATACAATTCTATGTTCAAGGTTTATTCTACGTGACCAGTATCCGGAATAATTGGCTTTAAGTGGTTCTGGCTGTCCTAATCCATCAAAAGGAGTTTTACAAATATTTTCTAAAAGGCTATAAATTTTCTTAACCGTTTTTATATCGTTTTTGATCCACCACCCCAAATCGTCCCAAGCCTTTGGCATAAAGTGAAGTTCACGCATTTATCATATTCTTGAGTTGTTCCAAATTAAGAGGGGTTGCCTTTAATTTCCCCTTTTCATATCCCACAATGCTTTTTAGTATGGCAGGGTTTGTAATTTCATTATTGGCAATCGCTTTCACTTTTTTTACAAAAGAAACTGTTTTAAAAAATTCTTCTGCGAAAGCTCTTTTATTATCTGCTACTTCTACTTCTAATCTATATTTCATTTGTTGTCATCTATTATCAATAAGGTAAATCTACAATACTAAAATTAAATTTTGTGCAAATACGAGCGTTTTAAAATAGATTACCCACTAATCTCATTTGCTTACAGACCCAGTGAGTAAAAGAAACCATCAGGTTGGCGGTGGTGCGGTAAAAGTTCAGTTCAGGTTCATATTTTTCTGTTGAAATTTATTTACCTTTGGCAAAAAACTTTAATGTATGACAACATTAAATATTCAAGCTTACGAATTGTTTAAAACTCGTTTTGGAGAAAAGGAAGCTTCATTTATTATCGACTATCTCAATTCTTTACAAAAAGAAGGTATATCTTTATTCGAGGCAAAAGCAACTTTCTTAACAGATGAAAAAGCAAAGAATACATTTGCGACAAAAGAAGATTTAGCGCGATTAGAAACAAATTTGACTGTACGGATAGTAACTGTAGTTTTGGGGCAAACTGCCATATTGTTTGCACTTTTTAAGTTTTTCATTTAATATTCAGTTTGTAAATCCATTACTAATCTTATTATTGCTCTACACGCTTGCTTGAGATAATTATTAATGCGTGTAGCTTTTGCCTTTGGAGTGGTTGCAAACCCTTCGAAACGGCTTGGTTGAGAAATACGGGATTGGTAATATTGGGTTTGAAGGCTTTTGTAAATTTATTATATTTGCCTCATGCCTGAGTTGATTCGTCTTTTTGGAATGCGTTTTTTCTTTTATGCAAACGATCATTTGCCCAAACATGTGCATGTCAGAAATGCAGATGGTGAGGCAAGATATAATTTAGATACTTTATCTCTTATTGAAAATTCGGGAATAAAGCCTAAAGATTTGAAATTTTCCGAAATGGTAATAGAAGAAAATAAACATTATTTGTAAAAAACTGGGATGAATTCTTCGCCAAAAAACAGTTCTAAATCAGTATTTGATTACCATATTAACAATGTCAGATTTGATGACACGTATATTACTGCTCAATTTAAGGGTGGTGAGGAAGCGAAAATGCCATTGGCATGGTTTCCCAAACTTGCTAGAGCATCAAAAAAGGAATTGGAAGGCTATCAGATAGTAGGAAATGGATATGCTCTGTATTGGGAAAGTCTAGATGAGGATTTGCTTGCAGAAGGCTTTTTTACCTATTCCTCATAAGAAAATTTCAGCTACAAAGTGCTTCAACAAGTCCACGAAGCGGCTTGCATTAAATAATGCGTAATTATTAATCAACATTTATGTCTTTCGTTGCCTTTCGAGTGGTTGCAAACCCTCCAAATGGCTTGGTTGAGAAATCTAGAGCTGGCAATTTGGAGAAACAAGCTTTGACGGCTATATTTGTTTACTAAATCTCAGCCATGCGATTCATAACTGTAGTTATTTTATTTTTTTCATTTCAGTCACTAGCCGATTCTACATTTACCAATTTCAATAGGGAAATAATAGAACGCCTTGCCCGCACGGAAACAAAGACAGACGAAGGCTTAAAATACATTCAGATGCAATTGGATGGTCAAAAAAGTGATATTCACATCCAATATGACAATCAAAAAAAAGACATTGACAGCAAGTTCTATATGAATATGGCTGTGTTACTTGCTCTTTTTGGATTTATATATTGGGATAGACGCACAGCCTTGCTACCCATAGAGAAAGAAAACCTGTTGCTTAAAGAAAAAGTACAAAAGATAGAAAAAGCAATAGAATTTATCTCGTCTAATGACCCCAAATTTGCCGAATATTATAAAAACTTGAACATCGGTTAGTTAGAGTTTCGAACTAATGTATTTTCTTAATTTTAAATGCAGCAAACATAAAAATGATTCCTATTTTTATGCAGTCAAATACCCTAATGCTGATATTCTACATTGCCTTTTAAGCTACGTACACTTTTCTACTTTTCTTTTTTCCTAAAGTCTGTTACTTCCTTCTCTTCCCACATCGTAGGCGGGCAAATGGAGGCAAGGCCAATTGGCGGCAATACCTATGAGGTAAGGCTAGTGCTCTATTTCGATGCGGTAAATGGTAATCCTAGTTCCAAAGACACCACTATTCAAATAGCAGCTTACCAAAAATCAAACAATAGCCTCATCGATTTTTTTGATTTGCAATTGAGATCCGATTCGGCTGTACCTTACACCAATCCGCTTTGCCAACGAGGCAATGTAAAAACACAGCAGCTAATATATATTGATACTATCGCCTTTAAAGATACAAGATATACTTATCCTCAAGGTTTTTACTTGGCTTGGGAGCGATGTTGCCGCAACAACTCGGTGAAAAATATAGTAGCCCCTGAAGAAACGGGTACTGTATTTTATATTGAGTTGCCACCTGTAAATATTCCAGATGGCAATGCCAGCCCTGCTTTCAAACCTATCATTGGAGATTATGGGTGTATAAACCGCCTTTTCAAGCTCAATTTTAGTGCCACAGATGCAGATAGCGATTCTCTGGTTTATCGGTTGGCAACACCTTTGGCCGGAAGTTCTTCCAATGATAATCCTTCGGTATTCCCATCGCCTTCGCCTTATCGGCCTATTACATGGCCACCTGGGTTTTCAGAATCTCAAATGATAAAGGGTGCATTACCATTAGAAATTGATGCTACAAAAGGCCAACTGCTAGTAAAGGCCTCAATACCCGGTCTGTATGCTTTTGCAGTGGTATGCGAAGAGTACAGAAACCAGCAGAAAATAGGAGAAGTAAGGCGTGAGTTTCAACTGCCCATATTGATATGCCCTATAAAACCAGGGCCACATCTTAATTTTGAAAACAAACCAGGTCGCAAAGATACCATTAGTTTTAAGTCAGGAGATCCATATTGTACCCGTGTTAATCTTATCGACACAGTGAGCGGTACACCACTCAATCTATCGATTTTGTATCCTTTGGGCGTTAATAGTGCCAGTGCCTCAGTGAGCCCATCGGGTTATATTGTAAATGATGCCACCGATACCAGCCAAGTGGCCTTCTGCATCAATGGCTATTTGAAAGGCCGCAATACGCCCTATATTTATAAATTAGTAGTAAAGGATGATGCCTGTTCCACACCCAATACAGATACCCTTACTTGGTATGTAAATGTAAAAGATACATTGCTCATAAAACCGAAGCCCGTTATCACCACTCCCATGCCCGATAGTGGCTATGTGAAGCCAAATGAACCTGTGGTAATTGAGGTAGTTATTCGCCCACCTTCTTCAATCTCTGGCGAAAATCCAATGGGCGGCATACCTATCGATTCAAGCTGCAAGGCTAAAGTAGAAGTGTCGGTAGCAGGGCTGGCTTTAGATGCCAATGTACAAATAGTAGTAGTAGATAATAAGGTGGCTATCAAATGGATACCAGATTGCAAAATTTCAGTGGATAGCACCATATCTTTTAAAATATATGTGGGTGATGAAGAATGTATTACACCTTATAGAGATTCTACCCTGCTCACATTTAAATTGCGAGACCAAGATATTGCTAAAAATAAGCCATTGCCCAATATGATTTCACCCAATGGGGATAATATCAATGAAGAATTTGCCGTAAGTGATTATTTGTTTGAAACCTGCAAAGGGGGCTTTGAAAAAATACACATCTATAATAGATGGGGAGCATTGGTGTTTCAATCTTCTGATTATGGGTTTAGGTGGGCAGCAAGTTCAATACCAGATGGATTGTATTATTACGCTATCACATACCAAAAGAAGGGACTCAATGGCTGGATATTAGTAGTAAGGTAGAAATTATATTTATAGTTTGAGATATCTCATTAACTTTCATTTATTCTGGCCCTTACACCCATACCATTCCCAAAATACCAATTACCATTAGCCATTTGGCAAAGTTGCTCAAAAAGGAGAAGTCGGTAGGTTTATCTGCTTTCGTGAGCATATAAATAAAGCCTAAGCAGGGGATAAAAGAAAAAAATGCGAGAAAAATATACAGCCTAATGTTGATTACCAAAATAGAAGCGAGTAATACAGTAAGTGTGATAGCTAATATTAGGTATAAAACTTTCTTGGTGTATGCTATACCGTATAAAATGGGCAATGTACGGCATCCGTAAGCTTCATCACCCTTGGTGTCTTCCATGTCTTTAATTATTTCTCGGGTAAGGGTGATGAAAAATGCAAAAAAGGAAAAGAACAAAATGGCATTTACGCGCACCTGATAAAAAAGCGCCAGCATTGCCAATGAAGAAAATGCCAAAAAGGCTATAGTGAGATTTCCCCAAAGAGCCAAGCGCTTTAGTGAATTGGAATACCACCACAACAGTAGGCCGCAAAGTGCCATAAAAACCGCCACATTTAAGGTGAGTTTCCATACGCAAATGCCGAGAGCCAGCGAGCTGAGCACCAAATGAAGCACAAGACCTAGTCGCCTGCTGATGTGCTTGCTCAAAACCACCCTTTCAGGCTTATTTATCATGTCTATTTTAATGTCATAATAATCGTTGATAATATATCCGCCTGCAGCAATGAGCATGGTTGAAAGGCTTAAATAGAATATTTCAGGTTCTTTGATTATATGCAGCCAATTATCCTTTTCTCCAATTAGAAAAATACGGGCAAAGTATTCCATAAAGCCTAAAATAATGAGGTTTGGAAACCGAACCAATCGCAGGAAGGCATTAACAGCGGTATCTTCGAAAAGAGATTTTATTTTATGAATAAGTGATTTCACAAAATATTATTTTAAATTTGATACACTTTTAACCTTTTACTTTTTAAAATACATGAGTAGTCCGCTAAAGTTAGATAGTATTGATAAAAAAATATTAGAAATATTGCAAAAAGATGGAAATATCACCAATGCCCAGTTGGCCAAAGAGATAGGATTGTCGCCAGCACCAACTTTAGAACGAGTAAAAAAAATAGAGCAATCGGGCTTGGAAAAAAGCTACCATGCACGCCTTGATGTAAATGCCTTAGGCTTGGGCGTAACTACTTTTGTACTCATTTCGCTTTCGAGCCACAAAATAGGGCAGATAGACCAATTTGTAAAAAAAATAATAGCTATAGATGAAGTGATAGAATGCTATCACATTACTGGCAATGGCGATTTTTTGGTAAAAATATTGGTACAAGATATTCCGAGCTACCATAAACTAATACTCGATAAACTAACCCAAATTGAGGAAATAGGCAATATGAGCAGTATGATAGTGCTTTCTGGCTATAAAGAAAACGCAATTATTAAAATTAAATAACTCTTTAATATATCACAAAAAAAAGAATTGACGACACTATTGTACTTAGTGCCATTCCTGCCCCTATTTGAGCCATAGTGTGCTTTTGAAGGTACAATCTGGCAGACATCAATGCCCCACTTAATAATATAGCGGTGAGCAATGGGGCAAATAAACTATCTTGTTTCTTTATCAAAATAAGGGTAGCCAAGTAGCATACCATTGCCCAAACAGAAATGCTGTGCAAACTTATTTTCCAAAAATATGTAATTATTAGTGCAGACAATTGGCAAAAAATACTGGTGCAAAACAGCAACATCACTTCTGTATTGGCTCTAAATTTATAGTACAATACAAAAGAAAAGATGCCATATATAATAGTGGTAACCGCTATACCAATCATTCTATCTCTTTGATCATCTAAATAAATACTTTTTATCACCCCTGAAAGAAAAAGCCCATAAATAGACAATGCAGGCATAAGCCAAGTACTAAGAAATACAAATAAAGAGAAAAACAAAAATAAATTTTCTGAAATAGGGAGCAAAATAGAAGGGGCAAAAATAGCAATCGTTGCAATTATTAATGTGGGAATAAAGATAGGATGAAATACATAAGATAATGCTTTGGAGATAATTTGCAACATGCTTTTGGTTGATAAACTAGATTTGAGGGCAATATAATTTAATGGATTGAACTCTAAATTGAAATAGCATAATTTTGACTCGCAGTATTTCGTTAGGGTGAATACTTAGCAAATTTGACTCAACTAATATAATTACAATAGTTAAATTCATAAATGTTTCGACCGTATTTCATGAAAATATACTCAAAATCAATGGTATTGACATAGTAATAAGGTAAATTCTAGTAAAAAGAGGTATAAATTGGGGCAATGTGTGTATTTTTGTTGGTTATATACAATGCAATAGATTAAATATTAAAATTCACTACTATATGAATAAAATTAAATTGCTGATTGTAGATGATCACCAAGTGGTACGACAGGGTGTAACTACTTTGTTGGAAAATGAAGATGATATTGAAATTGTGGGAGAAGCTTCTGATGGCTTCGATGCTATTGAAAAAATAAAAAATTTGAACCCTTCGATTGTATTGCTCGATATTTCGATGCCAAAAATGTCGGGTATAGAAACGGCCGAATTGATTCAAAAAAATCATAAGTCAGTAAAATCTCTCATTTTCTCGATGCACAACAATGAAGATTACATCATTAAATCGGTAGAAAGTGGAGCATTTGGTTATTTATTAAAAGATACTACAAAAGTAGAAATGCTAAGTGCCTTGCGGGCAGTGGCATCGGGGCAGAAATATTTTAATCCACAAATTTCAAGCATATTGGTAGACGCCCTACTAAATAAGCCACAAAAAGTAGTGGGTAAGGTGAAGGAAAGCTACAAAATATCTAAGAAAGAGAAATTGGTATTGAAGCATTTGGTAAGTGGCTTGAACAGTAGAGAAATTGCTGAAAAGCTAGATTTAAGTGTGCGAACTGTAGACAATCACAGGGCACATATTATGAAAAAAACAGGAGTTAAAAATTCTATTGAGCTGGTAAAATTATCACTTAAAGAAAATTTGGTTTAATATTGATTTACATTCAATGAGCATTAATAATATCGGAATTTGTATATTATCTGTTGGATTGTTGGCAGCTTGTAGCCATAGCAGCGATACTAACGATAAAATAATAGCTCGCTCTGGCGACAACAATTTGATGTTGTCAGATTTGAAAACCATCATTCCTTCTGGAAGTTCTAAAGCCGATAGCAATTTTATCATTCAAAACTATACAGACAAATGGCTTAAAAATCAAATACTTTTAAAGGAAGCGCAAAATGCCAAAGTGCTGAATATGAATAAAATAGAAGCCAAAACGCTCGACTATAAAAATGCGCTTCTGATTTACGAATATCAAAAAAGCCTGATTGTAGGAAAGCTTGATACTGCCATTTCTGATCAAGAATATAAGATGTTTTATGCCAGCCATGCCAAAGATTTTGAGCTGAAACAAAATATTGTGAAAGGCATAGTAATCAAAGTAAAAGGAAAAGCTACCGGACTGCGATACTTGAGCTATGAGCTGAAAAATGGCAAAGATCTTGACAAAATGAAGAAGTCGATAGTAGCGTATTGCAACCAATATGCTAGCCAATGCAGCTTAGAAACAGATAATTGGCTGAGTTTTGAGGCTTTAGCGAAGGCAAGCCCATTTACCCGAATACAAAATAAAACAGATTGGCTATCCAAAAATAATATTGCTGTCGCAGAGGAAGATGGCAGTGCTTTTTTAATCAAGATTTTTGAGTGCAAGTTAGAGAACCGTATTTCACCGCTCGATTATGTGAAAGAACAGATAAAAAGCATAATTTTGAACTCCCGCAAAGTGAAATTGCTAGCACAATACGAAGAAGAAATTTATAAAAAAGCACTCAGTGAAAAACAAATTGAAAAATTTAATTAATAGATTATCAAAGGCTATAGTAAGCCCTATTTTACTTTCATTCAGCATAACAACTACCTTTTTATCGTTTCAATTGGCCGCCCAGCCTCCCAAAGAGGGAGTAGTACTAGATAAAATTATAGCCAAAGTAGATAATCATATATTACTGAAATCGGAATACGATGTGGCCTATTTGCAAGCCTTGCAAAACGACAAAGATTTTGATTTTAAAATATCTACTTGTAGAATATTAGAGCAGGTACTTACCAATAAATTGCTGCTTGCCAAAGCCGATATAGATTCGGTAGTGGTAGATGATAAACAAGTGGAGAGCGAAATGAACCGTAGAATGGAGTATTTTATTCAGCAAATAGGCTCTAAAGAAAAGTTGGAAGCCTACTATAATAAATCAGTAAACCAGCTTAAAAACGACCTTCGCAGACAAGTGAAAGAGCAAATGTTGGTGCAGAAAATGCAAGACAACATTACGGGAAAAATGAAAGTAACACCAGGTGAAGTAAAGAAATTTTACGGTGAGATTCCCAAAGACAGCTTGCCTTTTTTCTCTAAAGAATTGGAAATTGGGCATATTATGAAGCTGCCAATTGTGAACCGCGATCAAAAAAGACAAACCCGTGAAAAGCTTGATCGAATTCGGAAAATGATAGTAGATGAAAGTGAACGATTTGAAAAACTGGCCAAAGAGTATTCTGAAGATCCAGTTTCTGCACGTGCAGGGGGCGAATTGGGCTATTTTAAGAAAGGCGATTTGGTGCCCGAATACGAGGCTGCCTCTATGAAACTGAAAGATGGAGAAACATCTCCAGTGATAGAAAGTATGTTTGGCTTTCATATCATTCAACTTATAGAACGCAGAGGAAACGACTACAATACCCGCCATATATTGCTAAAACCTGTTTCATCTGAAACAGATATTTATGCATCAGCCCGATTTTTAGATACTTTAAGAACTAAAATTCAAAGCGATAGTATAGGGTTTGCCAAAGCAGCTAAAGAAAACTCTGATGATAAAGCTACCAAAGAATCGGGAGGAATGCTAATGGATCAGCAAGGCTCTACTAAACAAGCAGCAGAAAATATAGATCCTGCGTTGTATTTTATGCTCGACACCATGAAGGTAGGCAGTATTTCAAAGCCCATTCCATACCGAACGGAAGATGGCAAAGATGCCTATCGAATTGTGTATTTGAAATCGGTAACCCAACCACATCAGGCAAATATCAAAGACGATTATCAGAAAATACAAACGGCTTGCTTGCAAGAGAAGAAAAATAAATCAGTAAATGGCTGGTTTAATAAAGTGAAATCGGAAGTATTTTTAGAAGTAGATCCAGAATATAAAGAGTGCGAAATATTGAAAGGAGTAAATTGACAATTAACATTACTTACAAAATTTCTTGTAAACCTCAATTCCAAAATTACTATTTGGTATAATAATAAAAAGTTTGCTGCATAATATTCATAGTTAGGCTCTAAAGAATAGAAGTTTTAAATGCATGCTCACGTTACCATACTCTATATTTGGTTATAAAATGTGAGTAGTAGGGCATAAACTTCAACCGCCTTCAAAACATCTACTTCTTTTGGGTGAATATGCAATGGTAAACCAAAGGTTTTTTTTACAAAAGCATTGCCAAGCACATGATCGATATGGCAATGGGTATTGACCAAATACTTAGGAACCAATGCATTATCTGTAATATAAGATTTTAATTCTTGCTTTTCATCGGCATCATAACATCCCGGATCGATAATGACACATGCTTTTGTTTCATCAAAAAGAACATAAGTGTTCTCTTGAATGGCATTGAAAGTAAAACTATGAACGGTCAGCAATTTTCTATATTTCTAAATGAAGGTCAAAAATAATGAAAACTAGAATATAAAATGGCTTTATTTAGTGGCTAAGAATAAGCTTATTGATCTCTAAAAAAGGCAGATATAAAACAATCAAAATAAATAAAAATAGCCATCCTAATAAATCAGACTGTCTTTTTTTCAAATAGCCACTTTCTCACTTCTTTTTTATTTGAAAATCCACTCGCCACACCGGGTTTTTAAAATTTGCGATATTTCCAAAGTATAAAAAATACATACTTTATCTTGCTGAAAATTTGACTTACACTGAGAACTGGGATTTTTCTGATAGTAATTTAAACCATAAAAGCATTCTTAAAAATTAAATGGAATACACTTTTAGATTCAATAAAACCTACTGCGTTGAATAATGATGATATTTGTGAAAGTATTGTATTATACCGTTAAGTTGAATCATTTTGAAGTCGTATTTAATTGATACAAACTTTTTAATAGTACTTATAAAAGGAAATTTTATTCTTTATGCAAAATTTGACAGTATCTCCTCAAAACATTTCTTCATCTTAAAGTTACTTTATGGAGTTAAAATTTAAAGAGGAAAACAGTGGAAAACAGTGGAAAACTTGAAAAAATAGGGTACTAAATAAATTTAGAATAGTAAACCCAGTTTTATATTTCCTTTCAACACAACTATATATCTTTAGTCAGACTTTTTAAATAACCATATTCACCAATAACCAGAAAAAAATGAAACAAAATTATGACAGAACAAACCCCGATGAGGCGGATGAATATTTTATGGAATGTATACGTGAAGGGAATTTGAAAAATGCCATGACTTGCTTCGACAAAGAGGCAGTATATATGGATAGGGACGGAAACGCAATAAGTGGCCTTGCCAATATAGAAAAGGTGGTTGCTAATCTTTGTAACATGAAACCTGATATTAAAATTTACAAGCATAAAAATTCACCCGTAGGCAATGATCTGATATATCGTTTAGACAAGTGGACCATGACAGCTACCGACCCACAAGGCAAAACGATAAAAATGCAAGGTGCGTCATCCCATATTATGCGTAAAAACGCTGATGGTGTTTGGCTTTGGCTTGTCGACAACCCTTTTGCTGCAACATTCTTTGCCGATTAATATAGCCATGTACTTTTAAAAGTTACACCTTGCTTCAATTGAAAAGTACAACTTGTATAATAAATAAAAAGCCCTGACTGTTTTTGATGGTCAGGGCTTTTTAGAATTAAAAAACAACTAAAAATCTTCCATTCCGGGAAATGTAAACACCGAACCAGGAAATGTAGTAGGTAGCTCGCCAGGTGGAATAGTTCCAAATTTTACGCTTACAAGTGAAGACCCATAAATATAAGAATCGGGAATAAAAGCTTCAACTATAGATGAAAAGCCAGGTGAGGCGTCAGATTTTACGGTTACCAATCCACTCTGACTTACTGTAGCTATATCAAAAATAGAAAGTGCAGGGAGGATATCGCCAAGTTTTTCTATTTTCCAAGTGAGCTTAGAAGGTGGAGCCAATATACTTGTAGAAAGGTCGTTTCTGTTTACTTTGTACATATCAGCCGTATATTGTTTGGTTTCACCAGCACTAACTTCCGCATAAATTGGATTTATAATCAAAATTGTATCAGGCAATACTTGAATTTCAGCTTGTGCTCTTATTCCTTTGATGGTGGCATAAAGAATTCCATTGCCAATTAAACTTGCTGAAACCAAGCCTGAAGCATTGACAGATAAAGCATTAGGAAAAATATTGTTAGTGTCATTTTCAATTTCCCAAGTAATTGTATTGCCAGTTATTTCATCATTGCTTCCGTTAAATGCCCTTGCAGTGAAAGTTTTTGTTTGACCTTTAAACATGGTTGCCGCCACAGGATTCAAAGTAACTCTAGACACCGCCAAAGGTACTGAGGTGGATAGTTCACCAAGAACCAACACTGGTATTTTAAAAGTTGGTTTACCTTCTAAGCCATTAGCTGTTACAGTTATAAAAGCTTCACCGGCCGACAGAAACGATACATCCCCTGAAGAAGAAACTTGAATTACACTACTTTTACTGGTGGCATAGCTATAATTTGGGTTATTAGAAGTGCCAAAATAAACAGGAACCAGTTGAATATTGCCAGCATCTTCACTCCAAATTATAACTCCTGGAGATACCACAAAAATGGGTTTGGCTGAACTAGAAGCCACACCAATGATGATTTGGCTTGTAATTTCTTTGCCGTTCACTATTGCTTTTCCCGTTATTACCGCCTGACCACTGCCTACACTAACTGCTCTATTGTTTTCAATAATGGCCACTTCTGTGTTAGAAGAAGTCCAAGTGACATTGGTAGCCACTACAAAATTGCCATTTGCATCTACAAAATTGGCATCGAGTGGCAAACTTTCTCCCAAGGTTAAAGATTGTGAACCTGTTACAATTGAAATGGCGGCTGCATTGCTGCCGTCATTAATATTTTTGTTTGGATTGGGTGTTTCTTGTTTGGGAGCGCAAGAACTGAACCCAATTGCTAAAATAGTACTAATGAAAATCGAAGATAAAATTTTTGTGTAGTGCATGGCTGAAAATTTAAAGATGGATTATCCATCAAATATGCAATAATGAATAACAAAAACCTATTCAACACTTTTCATTTTTTATTACAAATGAAAAAATGTAGCATCAAAAAGAACTAAAAATTACATTAAGCATAAAAATAGCCATTGAAAATTTGTTTTCAATGGCTACAGTAATAGTAGTTTATAAAAGTAAATATTTTATTAAGTAATTGACTATCAGTTGATTAATAATCTATTGTTCCCAATAATTTGAATTTGTTGATGGCATCATTTATTTCCTTCAATGCGTTTTTTTTAAATGGGTCTACAAAACTCCATCTAAACTGAACTTTTTTTGCTGTGCTTAAAGTTAAAGCTAAGCTATTGTCAGTATCTTTGAAAATAGGATATTGGTGTAAAGATGTTTGCATAACCATATATTTTTTAAGCGTGAAACAATTTTTTATACGCTTGCTTTCCATTCAGATTTTTTTTCAAATTTTCGTTATCATTTGTTATATTTTTGCTATCATTATAAGTAGAAATAATGGTATTCTGAACTTTAGGATAGAAAATGTGATAATTAAGATTTGTACCTTCCATAACTTTAAGTGGTAATTTTCTTCTAAACCATAACACGCAAGGGCTTACAATTAGTGCATATATTTCCCCGATTTCTTTAGCTCTTTTATTTGAAATAGCACAATACCAAGTTTCGCAGTTCGGTTTTCTGCCCATTTCCAACTCGTTCTTTTTAGTTCCCTATTCTCATTCCCTGTTTATTGGGTTTTATTCGGTTCAAAAAGGGCTTTTTTCTTATTTCAACACAAAGCAATGAAGTGGTTTGGTTACCTTTATAAAAATATTCAAGAGTATAAATATTTCAACCGATAATAAATACAATTCGTGCTTACTGTTTCTAATATTTCGCTGAGGTTCGGCAAAAGGGTTTTGTTTGAACTCACTGCGGAAAAGCTGATTTGACTATTCAGATTATCTGCATCTACTGCATTTAATATTTTTACCGTTTTGGCAGGGGAATTTACATACGTATCTTGGTTTTCAAACCCTAAAAAATAAGGAGCCGACACAGCAGCTTGGTCAGCTACACCATTATCACCTACTGCCACATCATCAATATATATAGTGCCTCTTTCCATATAGTTTTGAGGCTGTGCCACTATTTGAAAGGCAGTAACTGCATTGTAATTTACAGTTGTAAAGCCCGGATCGTTGAAATCGAAAGTAATGGTTTGCCACTTCGAAGTAGGATAAATCATTTTATTGGCTCTACGTCCGCCATCCTGACCTGGACTACTAAATAGAAATACGCCTATTTCAAATGGCAATTGTCTGGTAGTAGTGTCAGTTCTTATTTTGAAACTAACTTTTCTTCTTGTGGTAGCAGATAAGTTTAATGGCGATGGCATTGAGACGTATACTCCCGACCACATATCACCTTTGGCGATTACGGTTTTTAATGTTTGATTTTCAATAGTTAATAAATAGGGTACACCACCTGAAAAATTTGCAGGCACTATAGTGCCGGAATTAAAGTTCTCAAAATACCCATTTTGGGCAAGAGCAAAATGCGAGAGTATCACCAGAAGTGATCTTAATAATTGTGAAAAGCGTTTAGAAGTATAGTTCATTGCTTTAATTGTTAAAATAAAATTTAATAGTAAAATATAGTATAGTATTGGTTTCAAATCTACAGAGATGTATTTTAATATTTATAAATCCATATTAAATATTTATTAAATACAATAAATTCTAATTTCAAAACAAAATTGAAGGTTCTTCAGATATGTTTGTTTGTATTTATCGCAGGATTGAATGTGTTTCACTCTACGCATTGTCAATTATAGACCAGCAGTGTTACAAAGTATATAAAAGGGGAGATAAGCTGAACCCAAGCCAGTTAATGCAAAAATGACCTAAATCATCTTTTATGATGATTTAGGTCATTTTTGATTTCGTGATTTGAAGTGTTAAATTTTCTTGCTTGATATAGCAATATTGTAAACTACCATTCCAAAACCAATTTTATTGATGGCATCTGCAATGTTATAGAACAAATCGACATTGGAAGCTTTCCAGCCCAAGCCTACGTTCAACCAGCCACCTGGCATACACATGTAACCTATTGGGTATACTGCCCAGCCTACTAAAACAAACCAAGCCAATGCATTTACACCCCTAATTACTACAGGATCGCCAGATTTTTTGGCTAATTGTGCTACTTCACCCATCCAAGCAGTATACAAAATATAGATGTACCCGATAGTAGAGATTGCACCCCAAGTAAAGCTATAACCAGTAGAGCCATCTGTGAACGCTTCACCAATATAACCAGCCACCAACATCAATACTGATGCTAGTATTAGTTTCCATAGTAAACTTTTGGTTGCTCCAGCTGCTTTTGTCAACAAATAAAACTCAACGCACATTAAAGGTACAGTCAACGTCCAATCAATGTAGCGTAGTGCGGTGGGAGTTTGGCCAGTTGCCAAATAATAGTCGCGCATATAGTAATAATGAACGGCTGCAATCCCAGTAATAAGGGCAGAAACCAATAACGAGAGTTTCCATTTACCATCTACGCTCCCTCTTTCTACAAAGAAAAAGACAGAAGAAGCCAACATAGCCATGTAACCAACAAAGAAAGTAAAAGCAATTGGATCATCGACAGGGATAGTGACAATTGCTAGCAAAACGTTTTTCATTTTTGTATTATTTAAAGTTAAATTAATATTAGTTTAATAAAAAAGTTAATCATAATGTTTCGTCTTTTACTTATTATTAAGTATTTAGTTTTAAATTTTTAATTTTTATCTACTGTCAACCGACTAAAAATCAGCTTATATTATAGTTTCACGGAATAGTACAA
>CAZMFZ010000091.1:0-15734 GCA_964565665.1 uncultured Bifidobacteriaceae bacterium
GAAGAATTGTATACTTTAATGCTTCAAAAAACCGTGCCACAACATGTGAAACCGCATTAGTGTGGTTGTGTGCTCCCTCCATCAAGCTAAGGAACCACAGAAAAAACCAATTTTTAATTGGATGGGCAAATTTTGGGAATATTTACAACCTTTATCGCAGTCTAAATAATTTCTTAAATTTGAAACAACAAAATTTATTAAAATAGTAATCGAAAGAACAAACAAGGAAATTGTCATTAGGCTTCCATCATATGTTGACACGGCTGTACTTCAACGTTTGGTTCATTATTTGATATACAAAGAAGCAACTGCGAAATCGAAAGCCAGCCAGTCTGAAATTGACGCATTAGCAACGGAAGTTAAACAAGGTTTGTGGGAAAAAAACAGAAGCCGCTTTGTTAAATGAAAATCGCAGTTGATACAAATATTATTTTCAGTACTTTAATAAACTTAAACAGCACTATAGGAGACCTTTTGTTCAACTCCGACAAGCATTTTGAATTTTATAGTAGCAGTTATATGCGTTACGAAATTCAAAAGCATTGGGAGCGGCTTAAAAAGATTTCAAAATTATCAGACGAACAATTGCAAATTTCTTATACACAAGTTCAAAGCTAAAGTTTATTAACGAAGAAATATTCCTGGTGAAATATGGTTAGCTTCTGAAGAAATTACAAAAGGAATAGACATGGACGATACTGATTTTTGTAGCCTTAGCGAAATTTTTGAAAGTTACATTATGGACAGGTGACAAAGTTCTCTACAATGGACTTAATAAGCTAAATTTTAAAAAGCTGCTCAACACAGCAGAATTACTTGCACTTGGACTACGAAAAGCTAGAAGAAAAGCGGTATTAGCATCATAAATATTCAATGCTAAGCAAATCTTAATAAATATCTGCCCCATCTGGATTCGGATTGCAGTAATGTGGCATTGCGGTAAAGGCGGAATCACCCATAGATTTACTCCAAAAATTTCTCTCTCAAATGCACAAGATCATCTTTAATCTTTGAGCTTATTTTCAAATAGCTCACATTCAATTCGAAGCCCAGCAGTATTACAAACGAAATAATGTAAAGCCAAAACATCAATGCCATTATAGTGCCAATAGAGCCATACACTTTATTATAAGAAGCAAAATTTTCAAAGTAAATGCCCATCAGAAAGGTGGCCAATAGCGATAGAAGGGAAGCAAACAATGCTCCAATAGAGAAAAAGCCCCAAGTTTTCTTTACTGTGGGGCCGAAATAATAAATAGCCGAAATAGAGAGGTAGAAAAATAAAAATACTGCCCCAAACTGTAGCAACACAATAAAGTAATAGGTGTTGATGGGAATAAAATTTAAAGCCATCAGGTGATTGAGTACAATCTTGCTTACCACCAATATAAGTATGGAAGCCAATAAGCAAAATGTGAGCATCAAATTGATGGATACAGCCAATAGTTGCGTTTTGATAAAGCTTCTTTTGATGGCAGTGCGATAGCATTGGTTGAAACCGTCCATCATAGAGAGTACCCCACTGGTTGAGGAATACATAGCAATCACAAACCCGAGCGAAAGCAGACTGCCCCGTTGCAAGCTTATTATACTTTTGATTTCACCTGCGGTAAATTGGTAAATACTACGCGGTAACACACTTTTCAAGTAGCTGAGAATGTACACATCTAAATCGGCAATGGGGATATAAGGAATAAGCGTAAACAAAAAAATAATGCCCGGAAATATGGCAAGCGTGAAGCTGAAAGCCATAGATTTGGCAATGCCAGTTAGTTCATCTTCCTGCACTTCCTTTATATACAGCTTTATCAAATCTAGCAAAGTGCTGTCAGTATTTTTAATTTTGATGTTGGCTATTCTATTGTACATAAGTATGGTAATAAAAAATCCTTCTTAATAGTGCATACTAAAAAGAAGGATTGTAAAAAGGGTTTAAAACGAACTATGGCAAACTAGCGATGAAAACCGCATATTCTGGAGACCCACTAGGTGTAGTACTGCAACCTGCATCAGTGGCTTGTTTGTTAATATTTTCTACTCTTTTGTCTGGGCAAGGGTGTGTACTGAAAAAGCCAGTAAGTGCATTGCAATCGGCTTTACCTCCTTTCTCCAATTTATCAAAAAAAGCTCCAGCACTATTGCAGGCATATTTAGGGGTGGTAGTACCAGAAAGATAAATTACAGATTGGTTGTCGGCATCGGTTTCGTCAGCTTTGCTAAAAGCAAGCCCTGTCATATTTTGTACTACTTGCCCTATTACATTTTTATCACCCCCTACAGCAGAAATTAAAAATTGTGTAGCTCCATTTTTAATTTGTTGGTTTACATAGTGCCTTCTATCTGCATGTGCAATTTCGTGGCCCATTACACCTGCCAATTGGTCTTCAGTTTCAAGGTATTTGATTAACCCTGTGTATACATAAATATAACCTCCTGGTGTACAAAAAGCATTGAGTGTAGCGTCATTTTTTATTATTTTCACTTTCCAAGGAAATTTGTCTTTATAATATACTTTTCCTGAACTCAGAATATTTGCTGTAATCCGTTCAATTTGTGCGTAAGCTTTTGGATATTTTTCTTTATCAAGCACAGGATATGCAGAAGAGTCCTTTGCAATTTCTGCTTCTACTTGAGCACCCAATTTCACATCTTCCGATTCGGGAAATACGAATCCTAATACTTCTTCTTTTTTGCAACTAATGAAGCCAAAAAGCAATGCGGCTATGAATAGGCTGTTTGTTACAATTTTTTTCATGTTAATTAAATTTGTTAATTTATTAATGAGATTGAATGAAAAGTTAAATTAATAATTTGTGAAATGGAGAATTATTTATGCGATAAAGATAAAAATTTATTTGTAAATGTTGGTGTCAAGTAAATAAACCCTCAGTCTAAATTACTGCTGTCGCACTCTTTTTATCACTATAAACATTCTTCTTAAATGAGCGTTCGCTTTTTCGCTTTTAATCATTAATTCTATTTTTTATATCCATTTTTTCGTACAAAATTCTTACAACTTCTATTTTGTTTTTTTCATTTTTTTTGCAAAATAATAAATGTGATTTCACTTTTGAATATCGATAATCTTTTCTCACACTTCCGAAATCTTTCAGTGTTTCAAAATTTTCAGCCAGAAATTCTATTTCGTCCATTATCAAATTGTAATATCTATCCGCTTGTTCAATCGACCAATTTTCAGCTGTGTAAATCCAAATACTGTTCAAATCTTCAAGAGCTTTTTCAGAAATTACATATTCAACCATTACTTTTGGAATTTTTCATGTAACTGATTTAAGTTTTCATTTCGGTCAAAATTGCTAATTTTTCTGCTATTTTCACCTATTTCCAATTCCTTAATTAGAGATTTAGTTTGAATTTCTTCCTGTTCGAAATGCCTCAAAGCAGTTCTCACAACTTCGCTTACTGAATTATACTTTCCTGTTGCAATTTGTCCATTTATGAAACTCTCATAATATTCTCCAATTAAAATTGATGTATTTCGTGCCATATATTCCATATTTTCTTTAAATATACCAATATGTGGTATTTTACAATAAGCTTTTCGATTTTTTTTCGGTTTTCTGTCACTCGAAAAGTAATGCATAACAAAGAGATAAAATTACAGCTGGTAATACTGTAAATCCTTATGCTTTGGGAATTTTGACACTAAACACGCTTCCTTCTCCAAGCCTTGATTCAAAACCAATACTTCCGCCCATTTGCTCTAAGCCTCGCTTTGCCAATGCAAGCCCTATGCCCGATCCAGATGATTTTGTGCTGAAATTGGGTTGAAATATTTTCGAACCTAAGGCATCGGCTATGCCTATGCCATTGTCTGAAATATTCACTGTAATCTTATCGTTTGTATCATTTATGTAAATATTTACTTGAGGAATTTGCCCATCCGCTACCGATTCTATGGCATTTCTAACTAGGTTTATCATTATTCGGCTTATCATATTTTCATCGCCCAATGCAAAACATTCGGGTATAATATTTTGAAAATGAATTTCAATTTCAGATTCTGTTTTGAAAAGGAATACCACATTCTCAATCAATTTTACCAATTCCACTCTTTCTTTTTTAGGCAAAGGCATTTGAGCAAATGATGAAAAAGAACCAGCAATTTCATTGAGGTTTTCAATCTGTTCTAAAAGCACATCTGCCGAGCGCAAGGCAATCTCTTCCTTATCTGTCCTGTCTGTTTGCAGCATTCTTTGCATATTTTGTATGGCAAGTTTCATTGGAGTAAGCGGGTTTTTGATTTCGTGAGCCACTTGTTTGGCCATTTCCCGCCAAGCTGATTCCTTTTCGGAGCTTGCCAAGGCCTTTTTATTTTCTTCAAGTTTCTTTAACATTCGGTTGTATTCTTTTACCAAAATGCCAATTTCATCTGAAGCTGCGTATGAAAGCGGTTCGTTGTTTTTCTCTAGCGAAGTATATTTTATTTTCTGGGTAAGCATGGTAAGCGGGAGCGTGAGTCTGCTTGAGAAGAAATAAGTAGTGCCTAAAAACAAGATAAATATAAGCGTGAAAATATTGAGAATCGTAGTGATAGAATCCATCACTTTCTCTTTGAATACAAAATCAGATTCGAAAAACGGTATAGATACGAAGCCCAATATCACACCAGAGTCATACGATTTGATGGGTGAATACACTGTTTTGTATTGAAATTTGCCAATTGATTCATCGAGGATGGCAGTAGGTTCTTTGCGTTCGCTAATTTCCGAATACGCTACTGGGCTTATGTAATTGGGTAAAAGCGACAAATCGAAAAGCGAAGGCTGGGTATTCGCCACCATTTTTCCAGCCACGTCATAAATTACAATATCAGATTGCACATACTTGGCTGCACGCTCCAATTCACCAGTGAGTTCATCAATTGTAATCTTATTTTGATTGAATTTTGAAAAGATAACTGACAAATTTTGGCTTATAAAACCAGCCTTCTCATTATAGCTTTTTTCAAGATCTGTTTTGAAAGCATTATTCATAATAGAAAATGAAGCCACCGATACTGCTACCAAAGGCAAAAAGAAGGCAATATTAATAAACAGTTGAATTTTGGTGGTGAATGTGCTGCTGATTTGCCTGAGTTTGAAATAAAACGTATTGCTAAAAATAAATATGGCCAAAACACCCGAAAGTATGGCAAATAAGAAAGAGAAATTAGAAGCGAATATTTTGGCTACCGAGGCATTGTATAAAATCAAAATAGATTTATTATCTTGAAATTCAAATAGTTGTGAATAATTTCCTAAGTCAAACTTACCTCCAAGATACTCAGTTTTAAGTTTGCCAATGTTGAGAGGTACTAGCTTTTGAAGGTTCATTTTACCACTTTCCGACACCAGCAATTCCGATTTATAAATAGCAAAATCAGGTTTTGGGTCGTTGTAATCTACATATGAAATTCTCTCTTTGAATAGTGCAGGTAATATACTATTGGGTATAAGCCTTCGCAATTTGAACTCAAGTACTACGTAGCCTAGCAACCCCGATTTCACCGATACAGGTATAAAGCTATAGTAATTGGCACTATAAGCTAGTACTTTATATATGCCTTTAAATTTGGTTCTAAATTTGGGTTTGCTGTAATTCGAAAGATAGTAAAAATACGGTTTGATATTTTTATTGAGGCAAATGCCCTCATTATCAAACAAATACAGATTACTTTCATATTCATCAAATTGGTTTGAAATATAATTTTTCAGAATTTTTTGCTCTATCAATCCCAGATCGTTGAGTTTACCACCCAAACCTTGGTGCAGCAAACTATCTGCCTTGATGCTGTCAGATATTGATTTCAATTGATTAAAATCAATCACACCCGCTTCGTTGTTTATTTTCTCCGCCCATCTCTTCGATTTAGAAGCTAATATTTCCTTCTCACCCAAGTATGCGGCCATCGATATGGCAACGGCTACTATCAAAATACAGAAAAACAAGTACAAATAAGTAATATATCTAGGTCTGCTCAAAGTATTTGGCCAGCCTTGCCACACTGTTACCAATAAATACAATGAAGCCAATAAGGCTGTGGGGAGCTCAAAATCAACTATCAAAAATGCAGGTAATGAGATGAAAAAGACCATTCCGATCCAAATCCAGATCAGCCTTGCCTCTTTTTGGGCAAATCTTCGTAGCAAATATTTGGCTATCAAATGCGAAAACATGAAATAGCACAAGCCATATACAATCAAAATGAGTAGTGTAAGCAGCTTTTCAGAAGTATATGAGCCAAAATTGAAAATGTTGTAAGAATAAAAAGGGTGCGTGTACGACAGCTTTGCTAGCCATAACAAGGCTTGCAACAAAGCAATATTTAGTGTCAACACTGCAAAATCAATAAGCCAAACATAGCCATGCAAATTATTAATAAACGACCTTCGCTTGGCGTTGTTGAAGCTATACCTGAATGGTAAAAATAATAAAGTGAATACCGCAAATGATGAAGCTAGATTGATCATCAAATTATAGTCAATCCATTGAAATACAGCTGCTTGATTAATGGTTAATTTGAAATAGTACAAATAAAACAGGAGTACAAAATTTATAAACGCGAGCATTAGCCAAGCCCCAATTATCATTTTTAGGCTTATTAAATACCTAACCATATTTACTACTGCAACTACCAAGCAGCTTGCAAAGCATAGAAATAAACCAACAACAACTATGGTTTCTGCAATGGTGGCTTGCTCTACTTTCTCTTCAAAAGCTAAAGAAAAAAGGAAATTATTGTTTATAAATACATTGTATTGTCCTTTTTGAGATTGTATTTTCGCTACTTTTTCAGGGAATATTTGCTTGTTAAGGCCTGAGCTGATAAAATTGTTTTTTATCGCATATTTTTCCGAAAGCCATAGTTGGTGAACAATTGTGTAGGTTTGTTTTTTGTATCTGATAGCATTGCGAATAACAAAAAGATTTCCTGCATTCGTCTTTAGTATTTTTACTTTGAAGGGCTTGGCAATTTGATTATAATCGTAAATTATTGCTTTCTTAGACCAATACACAGGTTTTTCTCCATTAAAAATGCTAGTAGGCACTAGTAAACCGTCATTTAACTGAGAAAAATTCAATGCCTTACCAATTTCTAAATAGGCTTTTATGGCCTCGAAATCTAAAGTGGCTGATTTACTAAATTTTGAAATAGAAGTCTCTACCTCCTTCACTATTTCTTCATTTTTTTCGCTGGCTATTTTACTTTGTTTATTGAAAAATAGAGTTACGGCAAAGAAGAGCAAACCAGCTACAAGAAAAAGTATCGCTTTTAATAAATTTGAATTTCGCAAAGGCTGAGTGCAGAATATAATGCAAATGTAAAAATACTAAGATTGCTGCAATTTGAGCATCCCCGAAGCATCATAGGCTATTATTCCTGATTCCAACAATTCACTAACGGCATCGCTGAAGATAATTTGAGCATGGGGTTTCAATACTTCTTTGAGTTTATCAGGCAAAAGCGATTGCAATGTGAGTGTAGAGATAATTTCAGAGGTGGCTTCCAAGAGTAATTCGCTTTTATGTAAAATTTTTTTTTGTTGCAAGCAAAAGTCACACACACCACATGATTCATTTGTTTCTTCTCCAAAATAGTGCTGAAATACCAAACTGCGACATCTATTTCCACTTTCTACATATTCTTGTATGTTTTTCACTTTGTTGAAAGCAACCTCTTTCCTTTCTCTGTAATGCCTTGCATCAAAAGGCAAATCGGCAATGGCAAACCTTTGGTTTACAAAACTTATTTGTGGCGAATCTTTTTGCTGTTTATAAATCCAAATTGCCGCTTTATCTAAAGCTTGAAGAAAATTAATAACTACCACTACATCTACTTTAAGCTTTTCAGCCAGCAGTTTCTCCGATATTTTTATGAAATCGTTGTAAATTTCACCTCCATAAGTACGTAAAATTGCCCTCACAAACACATCGTATTTGGCATTGGCTACTTGAAATTGATAAAGAAGTTCGTGATCGGGAACAAATATTGACGAAGGCTGGTAAAAACTCTCATTAAAAAGTATCAATCCTTGCTGCTCCAAATGCTTTAGGGCAAAAAATGTGGTGCGAACATCAAGATTAAAAGTAGTTTGAAATGCCAATAGATCGAAATCATATTGCTGTTCTATGCTCCCTGTGGCCACTTGCAACTGGTTTGCCAATGCCTGATACACTTTCTTAATGTATTCAATATCAGGAAATTGTGCAGTTAATTGTTTGTTTTGCTCATCTAAATCGTGCTTAGAATACAATGCCACCGCATACGCTTTTTGCTCATCTCTGCCGGCTCTTCCGGCTTCTTGATAATAGGCTTCGAGCGAATCAGGCAAATCGATATGAATTACAGTTCGCACATTTGGTTTATCTATTCCCATGCCAAAAGCATTGGTGGCCACCATCACTCTGGTTTGGTTTTTTAGCCATTGTGATTGCTTGAGGCTACGTTCGCCATAGCTTAACCCTGCATTATAAAAACTGGCTGAAATGCCCGATTTCATCAGTAAATCGGCAATCCATTTGGTTTTTTTTCTGCTTTTCACATACACAACTGAGCTACCTGCTACCTTTTTCAGTATTTCGACTGCCCGCTTACTTTTATCATCTATTTCAAATACTGAATATGATAAATTGGCTCTTGCAAAGCTTTTTCTAAATATTTTGGCATTCTTCATCTGCAACATTGCCACAATATCAAGGCTTACTTTAGGTGTTGCAGTAGCAGTAACGGCTATAATTGGAATGTCGGGGTAGATTTCCCTCACTTTGTGTATTTCCAAATACGAAGGTCGGAAATCGTAACCCCATTGTGAAATGCAATGTGCCTCGTCAATAGCTAATAGTTTGATGTGGAATGATGCCAATCTGCTGAAAAATCGCTCGCTTTGCAATCTCTCCGGGGAAATGTAAAGAAACTGATATGCTTTTGCAGCTGTGTTGTCAAGAATAATTTGCACCTCCCGCCAGTGCATTCCAGAATCAATATAGGCTGCTTTTATTTCCTTGTTTTTAAGTTGCTCCACTTGGTCTTTCATTAGAGCCACCAATGGTGTAATTACTAAACACACCCCACCCAAAATCAACCCTGGAACTTGAAAACACATAGATTTGCCGCCACCCGTAGGCATAAGGGCAAGGGTGTCATTGCCTTCTACTACCGCATTGATAATATCTAATTGCAGTTCGCGAAATTGTGAGTATCCCCAATATTGTTGAAGAATGTCATGCGGGTCGGTCATTTCATATAAAAATTAAACCATCGCTTTGATTATAAAAAAAGCATTGATTACTACATAGCTTGTTGCCAATATCTTAAATGCTTTCAAATCGGTTTTTACCAATTCCAAAGTCCCTGCCTTGTATTCTGCATGTTTCACAATGTAAATATTGATTACGGAATATAAAATGATAAGGAAAATGAAAATAAAGGTGACGGCATGAAGAATATCGGCAAGCGTAAGCGAATTTACGTTGGGCAAAAGGGCATCAACAAAATATTTATTTCCAACAGCCGCAAATAAACTACCTACAGGGAGTGAAAAACGGGTACTTAAGTCTCTAGGGTGCACAAATAATGATATAATTGCGATAAAAAAACTCACGTAAAGACCAGTAAAAAGCTTTAAGAACAAAAAACCAACTTCACGCTGCACATCTACGGTGGCCACAATTCTGTCAAAGGCATCTTTATTTTTTAATGCCTTCGGATTCCCAAAATTATTGTTATACTTATGCTGCTCATGACTAATTTGAAAGTTTGATTTTATCCTTATCCCGTTGATATGCAAATTGTTATCAATTCCAGATTTAGAATAAGGCGTTTCTGAAATATTAAATTTGAGACTTCTTTTCTCATTTTCGGCATCCTCAAATCTTAAATGCAATACTTGTTTGTCAAATGGGAAATCTCGCACATCAAAATCATTTCTCACTTTAGCCGAGATTTTTTTCAACACATAAATATCATTTTTAAGCGAACTATCTACTTTGCAATACGATTCTACAATTTCACCATTGTAAACATCAAGTAAGCTCACAGTCTTGAGCGGATTTAATCCAAATTGACTTGCAAATTCTTTACGGTATACATACCAAACCCAAAAATCAACTCCAAAATAGTTTTCCTGTAGTTTTATATCGTGAATAGATGTGATATAAATGCCCATTGTTACCGTCTTGGCTACTTCCTTTGGTTTTTTAGTTTTAAAACCTGAAAAAAATAATATTAACACCAATATTGTTATAATAGAAAATACACAAGGCTTATAAGCCATTAGAATGAAATGTTAGAATTATAAAAATAACAATTTATCTCTCAAATCTACCAGCTATAGAGGTAGTGAACATACTTATTAACAAGAAAAACCCATCTGAACAATTCAAATGGGTTTTTCTTGTCAAATCAAAGTAACTATGCTTCACCAATTGCACCACCAAAGTTCATTGGAAATGCAGGCATTTGGTTTGGTACAGATATTTCACCAAAACTATCTTCGTATTTTGTAACATTATCAGCCAAAGCTTGGAGTAGTCGTTTGGCATGTTCTGGAGTCAGTACGATTCTCGCTTTCACTTTTGCTTTTGGCAATCCGGGCATCATTCGAATAAAATCTACCACAAACTCGCTATTTGAATGGGCAATCATAGCCAAATTTGAATAAATACCTTCAGCCACTTCTTCCGTTAATTCTATATTAATCTGATTTTCAGGTTCTTGAGGAATATTTTTTTGTGCCACTTTTGAAGAATTATATATGATGAATAATGAATTGTTTTAATAAAGTTCAGAAACAAAAAGAGTTAAGCCTAAACTCAACTCTTTTGTCATTTAATTATGATTTGATATTCGACTACTAAGCCTCTACTACATCTTCTTTTCTTCTGCGAATAGATTTTTTTGATTCTACCAAAGCATCATATTCCTCTTTCGAGCTTACAATGATGTTTTCGTATTCTCTCAAACCTGTTCCAGCAGGAATCAAATGCCCAACAATTACGTTTTCTTTCAAGCCCAACAAGAAATCGCGTTTTCCCCTTACGGCTGCTTCGCTCAATACTTTGGTAGTTTCTTGGAAAGATGCTGCTGAAATCCAGCTTTCTGTACCTAATGAAGATTGTGTAATTCCCATCAACATTGGTGCTGAAACGGCTGCTTCTGCATCACGAACAGTAATCGTTTTTTTATCTTGGCGTTTCAAGATTGAGTTTTCATCGCGCAATTTACGAGAAGTGATGATTTGACCAGGTTTTAAGTTGCCAGAATCACCAGCATCTTCTACCACTTTTTTATCAAACATACTATCGTTTTCCAAGCGGAATACAAATTTATCAACAGCTTGTCCTGGCAAGAAAGTAGTATCTCCTGGCTCAACAATCTCCACTTTTTGCATCATTTGTCGCACGATGATTTCAATGTGTTTGTCATTGATTTTCACGCCTTGCAAACGATACACTTCCTGAATTTCATTTACCAAATACTCTTGTACAGCAGTTGGGCCTTTGATAGATAATATATCAGAAGGTGTGATTGCACCATCTGAAAGGGCTGCACCTGCTTTTATATAATCACCATCTTGAACCAATATATGTTTAGAAAGTGGTACAAGGTATTTTTTCTTGATACCATCACGAGATTCGATATTCACCTCTCTGTTACCTCTTCTAATAGTACCATAAGTTACAATACCATCAATTTCACTCACTACAGCCGGATTTGAAGGATTTCTTGCTTCGAAAAGCTCGGTTACCCTTGGCAAACCACCTGTAATATCTCTATTTTTACCTACCGAACGAGGCATTTTGGCTAGCACCTCACCAGCTTTCATTTTCTTGCCTTCATCTACAGCTAGTCTAGCACCAACCGGAAGATTGTATGATTTGGCATCGCCTGATTTTGGAGTCATTCTTATGGCCGGGTTCTTGGCCTTATCCTTAGTCTCTATAATAACTTTTTCTTTGTGACCAGTTACCTCATCAAACTCTTCTTTGAAAGTAATACCTTCTTCAATGGCATCGAAGGAAACTTCTCCTTCAATTTCGGTTAAGATAACGGCATTGAATGGATCCCACGAGCAAATCTCTTCACCTTTCACTACCTTCTGTCCGTTTTTGATTTTCAATGTAGATCCGTAAGGCACTACATTTGAAATCAATGTGCGTTTTTGAGCGTCTACAATTTTTATTTCACCAGACCGACCTATTACTATTTGTGTGGCATTGCCATCAGTATTGGTAGTATCTACAAATCTTAATTCGTCAAACTCAATTACACCATCAAATTTAGCTTTCATGGTAGATTCTACCTGAATATTTGAAGCAGTACCACCTACGTGGAATGTACGAAGTGTCAACTGCGTACCTGGTTCACCAATAGATTGTGCAGCAATTACACCTACAGCTTCCCCTCTTTGAGTGGTTTGTCCGGTAGTCAAATTACGGCCATAGCATTTGGCACAAATACCGCGTTTTGTTTCGCAAGTTAATACTGAGCGAATCTCAACTTCTTCAATTCCAGCTTCTTCGATGGCAGCTGCATGTTCTTCAAGAATGATTTCGCCTGATTTTAATATTAATTCATTTGAAATAATGTTGTAAACATCATGAACAGACACACGACCTAAAATTCTATCAGCCAAAGACTCTACAATATCTTCATTGTCTTTCAAAGCAGTAGCTGTGATTCCACGAAGTGTACCGCAATCTTCTTCATTGATAATTACATCTTGGGCCACATCTACTAACCTACGTGTCAAATAACCTGCATCGGCTGTTTTCAAGGCAGTATCTGCCAATCCTTTTCTAGCACCATGTGTAGAAATAAAGTATTCCAATACATCCAATCCTTCTTTAAAGTTTGAAATTATTGGGTTTTCAATGATTTCACCCACAGAACCGGCTAGATTTTTTTGTGGTTTTGCCATCAAACCTCTCATACCACCCAACTGACGAATTTGCTCACGAGAACCACGGGCTCCAGAGTGCATCATCATATAAATAGGGTTGAAGCCTTGACGATCGTTTTCTTGTTTCTTCATCAAAGTCTCAGTGATGTTTGAGTTTACACGTGTCCAAATGTCAATAATTTGGTTGTAACGCTCATTATCAGTAATAAGACCCATATAATAATTGCTCCAAACGGCATCAACTTCTTCTTGTGCTTTGGCAATTAATTCTACTTTGTTGTCAGGAGACATAATATCTGTAACACTAATAGAAAGTCCGCCACGGAAAGCCGATTGGAAACCTAATTCTTTAATGTTGTCAAGGAAAGCTGCACAACGAGAATATCCTACCGTTTTGAAAACAGTACCAATAATTTGTTGTAATTTTTTCTTAGTCAATAATTCATCGATAAATCCGCATTCCTCAGGTACATATTGATTGAACAATACCCTTCCTGCCACAGTCTCTATGATTTTATCTTCTAATTCGCCTTTGGAATTTTTTACTTTACCTTTTACCTTTATATAAGCATGTTTCGACAAAATGCCTTCGTTGATGGCAATAATCACATCTTCAAAACCATAGAAAATTCTACCTTCACCTTCTTCTGTTTTCTCGGCAGTACTTCTTCTTCCTTTGGTAATGTAATACAACCCAAGCACCATATCCTGTGATGGTACAGTTATTGGTGCTCCATTAGCAGGGTTCAAAATATTGTGCGAAGCCAACATCAAAGTTTGTGCTTCCAAAATGGCTTCGTGACCAAGAGGTACGTGTACCGCCATTTGATCACCATCGAAATCGGCATTGAAAGCCGTACAAACCAATGGATGCAACTGTATCGCTTTTCCCTCAATTAATTTAGGTTGGAAAGCCTGAATACCCAATCTGTGCAAAGTAGGTGCTCTGTTCAATAATACGGGATGGCCTTTCAACACATTTTCCAAAATATCCCAAACTACTGCATCTTTTCTATCAACTATCTTTTTAGCAGATTTTACTGTCTTAACAATTCCGCGTTCTATTAACTTTCTGATAACGAACGGTTTGAAAAGCTCGGCAGCCATATCTTTAGGCAATCCGCATTCATGCAATTTTAATTCTGGACCAACCACAATTACCGAACGACCTGAATAATCTACCCTTTTACCTAATAAGTTTTGACGGAAACGACCGTTTTTACCTTTTAGCATATCAGAAAGTGATTTCAACGCACGGTTTCCTTCTGCACGAACAGCATTTACTTTACGAGAGTTGTCGAACAATGAATCGACAGCTTCTTGCAGCATTCTTTTTTCGTTTCTTAATATAACTTCAGGTGCTTTTATCTCTATCAAACGTTTCAAACGGTTGTTACGGATAATTACTCTTCTATATAAATCGTTCAGATCAGAGGTAGCAAACCTGCCACCATCCAAAGGAACTAAAGGTCTTAATTCTGGTGGAATAACAGGCACCATGCGGATAACCATCCACTCAGGTTTGTTAGTAATTCTTGTGTTGGCATCACGGAAAGCTTCTACAACTTTCAAACGTTTCAAAGCATCTGCTTTTCTTTGTTGAGAAGTATCGTGAGAAGCTTGGTAGCGTAGGTTGAATGAAAGTGTGTCTAAATCTAATCTTGACAATAAAAACTCCAAAGCATCGGCTCCCATTCTGGCAACAAACTTATTAGGGTCGTTGTCGTCAAGCATTTGATTTTCTCTTGGCAATTTGTCAAGAATATCTAAGTATTCGTCTTCAGTTAAGAAATCGAGATAATTTACGCCATCTTCAGATTTTATACCAGCTCTACAAACTACATATCTTTCGTAATATATAATTTGATCTAATTTTTTTGAAGGCATTCCTAATAAATACCCGATTTTATTGGGTAGTGAACGGAAATACCAAATATGAGCTACAGGCACAACCAACTCAATGTGTCCCATACGCTCTCTGCGAACTTTTTTCTCTGTCACTTCTACTCCGCAACGGTCGCAAATAATTCCTTTGTAACGAATTCTTTTGTATTTTCCGCAATGACACTCGTAATCTTTAACCGGACCGAAAATACGCTCACAAAACAAGCCTCCCATTTCTGGTTTGTATGTTCTGTAATTGATGGTTTCGGGCTGTGTAACCTCTCCATAAGAACCTTCAAGTATTGATTCAGGAGACGCTAAACTGATTGTAACTCTATTAAAATCTGAGCTGAACTTTTTGTTTTTGCGTAACGCCATATAATTGATTGATTATCAGTATGTTAGAATAAGCTGATTTGTGTTTGGTAGAATACACCAAGGAAAAAGAATGCAAAAATAAGAGATTTATTTTTGATATAGCAGAAAAACTTAAAAAAAAATGGAAATAGTTTTGATAAGTGAAAGCACATTTCACAACTAAAACTCAAATAGTTCTAAAGTATTTATTTCTTCGGCTCTTCTTCTGCCGTGCCACCATATCCAGAATCAAATCTACCTTCTTCTTATACCTGAAATTCTTTAGGAATGCCAACTTTTTTCACTTCTCTGGGTCTTCTGGCCAATCTTTAAGCAAATATAGCTGTGGCAACTATCGAGCTAAAGTGCCCTTCACTCACTAAGCAACTGAATACCTCTACTTGGCAATTGGCTAATTTGCCCATTTTACCACAATATTTGATGTGCTACCCCTATCGAATCATCTCCTTTTTTTATCCTGATTTTAGACTCCACAGTATCAGTGTGTTAATGTAGAATTGGGGAGAAATTATTTGCATATTCTGAATTTGGTATATTTTACAATAATATAATATTACAGAAGAATAT
>CAZMFZ010000092.1:0-10326 GCA_964565665.1 uncultured Bifidobacteriaceae bacterium
GAAGAAGCCATGGCCGAAAACCACAAAGTGTTGGTCTTTAGTCAGTTTGTGAAGCATTTAAACATTTTCAGGGGCTTTCTAGATTCTAAAAATATTGCCTACACTTATCTAGATGGCCAAACCCGCGACCGACAGGAACAAGTAGAAGAATTTCAAAGCAACGATGGAATTAAGATTTTTCTTATTTCGCTGAAAGCAGGAGGTGTGGGATTAAACCTTACCGCAGCCGATTATGTATTTATTCTCGACCCTTGGTGGAACCCTGCAGTTGAAGCCCAAGCGGTAGATCGAGCCCATAGAATAGGGCAGCACAAAACCGTTTTCACTTACAAATTCATAACTAAAAACTCTGTGGAAGAAAAAATACTTCTTCTTCAAAACAAGAAAAAAGCTTTGGCTGGCGAGTTGATTTCGAACGAAGAAAGCTTTGTAAAGGCCTTGAGTAAAGAGGATATTGAAATGATTTTGAGCTGAGAAGTACACTAAATCACTTTTTTTGGATTTACAAGTATTAAAAAATAAGCCGATTTTAATTTTCTCTTTAACAATCTGTATTTTAGTACCTAAATATAAAATTAAGTTATGTCAGCATTGCCTATCAGCCATTATTCCATAGAAGATTACCTTGAAATTGAGAGGGGCGCTAAAGAAAAAAGTGAATATTTTGCTGGAGAAATATTCATGATGGCAGGGGCAAGCATTCCCCACAATCGTATCAATGAAAACTTGTCGGGAGAGTTTTATCTGCATCTTAAAAGAAAAAGATGTCAGTCATTTTCACAAGATTTACGCATTCACATCCCTGAAAATTCACTTTTTACTTATCCTGACTTGGTGGTGGTGTGTGGTGAGCCTGAGTTGTATGACGAACAACTTGACACGGTATTAAATCCTTCATTAATTGTAGAAATACTCTCAAAAAGCAGTGCCAGCTACGATAGAGGAGAAAAATTTGCCCTTTATCGCAAAATTTCGACTTTGCGTGAATATGTATTGATAGATTCGGTGAAGGTATTAGCAGAGGTTTGGCAAAAAAACACGGATGATATTTGGATATTGGCACAAGAAACAGAAAGCATTTCTGATAATATTTCCTTTGCTTCCATTCAATTTAATTTGCCATTGGCAGATGTGTATAATAACAGCAATGTTAAATCTCAGATTTAAGTTTAAACAATTCTTATTCCGAGTATCATTTTTCCATTATTAGCATTGATATAAAAATGTATGCACGATATAGAGCCATTTTACAGCTGGGATAAATTTTATAATTCTTCAACCGACAAGAAATCTCCATTTTTTGGAAAGCAGTATAATTACGAACTTTTTGAAAACGAAATTTACGGGTATTTTATCAATCCTGCTTGGGATTATATAGGCTCAGAAACGCTGTATGTAAAAATACTGTTTGCCAACTACAAAGAAAAATATGCCATAATTGAGCTTATAGGCGAGTGGAATGATACTTTGCACAATGATGTAATGCACCTGAAAAGAAATTTTATAGACAAGCTTATTCAAAATGGCATACAGCAATATATTCTGATTGGCGAAAATGTGTTCAATTTTCACGGCTCAGACGATTGCTATTACGAAGAATGGTTTGAAGATATTGAAGACGGCTGGGTTGTGTTTATGAATTTCCGTGATTTTATTCACCGTGAATGGCGAAAATTTGGCATAGATGCCTATGTAAGTTATGGCGGTGAGCTGGAAGTAGAAAACTGGCGAACCATGACTCCAGCAATACTTTATAACCATTTAAAAAGCACAATTATGAAGCGACTAAACTAGAGCCCAATTACTTTACTTTGTATTTTATGCCACCAATCCATAAAGTCGGGTAAGCGTTTCGTTTCTACCTTCGGTTTTTGAAAATACGCTTGATGTGCCTACAACTAGCACCTCTGCACCTGCTTTTATCATATTAGGAATGTTTTCCCAACTCACATTTCCATCTACTTCTATTTGAAAATTAAGGTTGTTTATTTGCTTAATAACCTGCAATTCGGCTAGTTTATCTACACAAAAGGGAATAAGCATTTGGCCTGCATAGCCAGGATTGACCGTCATCACACACACCATATCAACCAAAGGATACAAATGTTTGTAAAACTCTACGGGAATGGCAGGATCAATGGCGATGCTTGGTTTGCCACCTGCTTCACGAATGCTATTGATAGTTCGCACCGGATGCCTAGAGGTTTCGGGATGAAATGTAAATATCGAACCTTTGATTTGACAAAATATATCAATAAACCTATCGGGGTTTTCTACCATTAGGTGGTAATCTAGTGGAATGCTACTATATGATGCTATGGCTTTGCAAAAGTCTATACCCAAAGTAAAATTTGGCACATAAGTACCATCCATCACGTCCATATGCAGGTAGTCGATTTTATATTTTGCAAACACATCCAACTCCGATTTTAAATCAAGAAAGTTGGCACACATCATAGAAGGACTTATTTTCATTACATTTCATTTAAATGTTGCATTGAATAGGCAATACCAAAGGCAAATATATGCCCTTACAGCTCTCTATCAAACTGACAAAATTTTTACTCATTACATAAGACTTGTGAGACTAGAGAATGGTAATTATTTTTTCAGTAATTTTGAAAAATATTTTCTGCCATAGCCTTTCTTTCAGGCAAATTCACATAAAACCCCATATTATTCATCATTCAAAAACACTTGAATACATGCGTATTAACCAAACCCTAATTGCTTCGATTTTCTTAATTAGCATTGCCAATGCCCAAGATATTTCGGGGATAATCACAAACCCAGCTTCAAAACCTGTCGATTTTGCCACCATTTCACTTAAACGAGCAATAGATTCCAGCTTAGTAACAGGCATTTTAAGTGATGAAAAAGGTAGATTTCAATTCCAAAAACTGAAAACTGGGAATTACTTTTTGTTTGTAACAGCCATTGGCTTTAAAAATTATTCCTCAAAAACTATTGAAATACAAACTTCGGGAAAAAAGGAGGTTGATATAGAAATGCAAGAAGACACCAAATTGCTGGGCGAAGTGTATGTGCAGGCCAAAAAGCCGATTATTGAGCAAGAAGCTGGCAAAATAGTGATGAATGTAGAGAATTCTATTGTTTCGCAAGGGCTAATGGCAATCGAATTGCTGAAGCGCACACCTGGAGTAGTGGTAGATAATGACGGAAATATCAGCCTAAAAGGAAAAGAAAATGTGTTGCTGATGATTGATGGTAAGCCCACGTATTTGACGTCAAAGCAAGCGGCTGCGATTTTAAAAAGCCTGCCTTCTAATCAAATTGCAAATATTGAGGTAATGACAACGCCTGCTGCGAAATACGATGCCCAAGGGAACGCTGGAATTATCAATATCAACCTAAAAAAAGGATCAATGAGCGGCTGGAGTGGTTCGGCTCATGCAAGTGTAGGGCACGGGCGCTTACCCAAATCGAATGTTGGCTTTAGCCTCACTTCGGGCATGGGCAAATGGAGTCTCAACGGGGTTTACGACTTTAGTGCCAACGAAGATTTTAACGAATACAATCAAAATAGAGGATTTGGCAGCATAAATTCGACCCAAAGGTATATTCTAAAACAGAAATATAATATTCCGCTTTACAGCAATACTTATCGCTTAAGTGCCGATTTTCAAGCCACAGATAAATTGAGTTTTTCAGCTTCGCACCGCGGAATTTTAAGTAGCGATGTGTTTTACGGCAACAACATGAAAGGCACAGTATTCAATGCAGATGGCAGCAAAGCCCAAGAGCTTACTACAAACGATCACAATCCCGATAGATACTATAATTTTACAGCTGGGCTTGGTAGCAAATTAAAGATCGATAGCAGTGGGCACGATTTGTCGGCCGATGTAGATTTTTCTATGTTCAATCAGCGTTCTTCACAAACTACCAATGCTGTACTTTTTTATGGGAATGATGCAATTGCGGCCAATAGTGCTAATTGGAATGGACAATTACCCACTGATGTGGCTATTATCACCTCAAAAATAGATTATGCAAAGCCTTTTTCAAAAGAGTTGAAATTTGAAGCCGGGTTGAAAAGAATAGATATCAACATCAATAGCAATATACAATACGAAAGCTCACAATCTGGCAGTTTGGTATTGAATTTGCCTACAAGCAATCATTTTACGTATAAGGAAAGCATATCTGCGGCTTATGCCAGCATGAATTATAAAAAACAAAAGTGGAGTGCTGTACTTGGCTTGCGTGGCGAATGGTGGCAGGCAGAAGGCAATCAAAAAACTTCAGGGGAAATATTCAAACGCGATAGTATTTTGCCTTTTCCCACGGCTACAATAAAATATAAAATAGCCAAAGACCATGAATTGAGCATCAATTACAACCGCAGAATCGACCGACCCAATTACAATTCACTCAACCCAATCACTTATTATTCCGATCCTTACACTGCATTTGCAGGCAACCCCAAATTAAGGCCACAGCTTACACACAATCTTGAATTGGTACACTCTTTTATGGATGGCGGCATAGTGACTACCCTCAACTATAGTGAATCTACCAATAAAATATTGGAATATGTGCTAGTGCCTAACACCGACAACACCAAACCCCAGGCGATGACTACCATTAATGTGCCAGGATTTACAAATATTGGAGCTTCTGTTTCTATATATATTCCATTTACCAAATTCTGGACCTCACAACTGTTTGTAAATGGCTTTCAGAATAGATTTTCGGGAGATATTTTTGGGGCAGAACTAAAAGAAAATAGATGGGCATATATATTAAATACTTCGCAAATGTTTAGCCTGCCCAAAACCTGGAGCATAGAAGCTTCAGGCACATATCTATCGCCTACTTTGGAAGGATATACAGTATTGAAAGAAATGGGAATGCTCTCTCTTGGGGTACAGAAAGATATATTCGACTCTAAAGGAACGGTGAAATTGGCAGCTCAAGATGTGTTTTATACTTTCATCTACAAAATAGATACTGAATTTGCAGGCATTAGCAGCAATGCCACTTACCAGTGGGACAATAGAATAATCACACTTTCTTTTGTATGGAAATTTGGCAGAAACAGGTTTGAGACCAATGAGAAAGAGCAAGAGGGCAAGCTAAAAACTGGGCGAATGTAACCCACTTTAAAATTTCAGTTTTCTGCATCTTTCAAGCTTTTTTGATTTATAGTTTCGGGTAAATAATTATCTCTTGTCACCACTTTTACGCCTGACTGAATTTCTAAGGCTTTTCGAGCATCGCCCGCAATTTTGCCACCTTGCTTGGCTACTTCTACATTTTGCACAAATCCTACCGGATTTTTCTTTTTTACTATTTCTGTAGTCGAAGCCTCCCCAAGCATAGAAAATATAAGTTCCAAATCTGTCATGTGGTCTCTTAGATTTTCTTGTTTCAGATTTTTCACCTTTTTAAAGTCAGTTGGCGTAAGCCCAAAAGTAGCTTTTGAGATTTCAGCAGTTAACATAGCAAATTCGTTTTGTTCTTTTATTTCCCTTTCTTTCCATTCGTCTGTTAACTCCTCGCGAATGGCAATACTTCTCATTCTTTTTTATATCCATTCATCAGAATAACCTTTTAGTTTGTACAGTTCTCGGGTGCGCTGTGTAGCCAATTCTGGATTTTCGATTTCATCTAATCTGTCCGATCCTACTTGTGCCAACCAAAGTTTAAAAGGTTCTGCCTTAGGCGATGGTATAGATTGAATGATACGTAGCAAGCCTTTTGCATCTGCGCATCCCATTTTTTGATTACCCCCAGCAGTAGGCACTGAAAGGGTGGGTACAATTTGTCCCCACCCTTTGGCTAGCTCTTCATCACGCTTCCGCATTTTTTTTATGTAATCACTCGGATTAGGAGTTTCTGTTAATACTTGGATTACATCAACTACTACAAAATACCATTTTTGCTCTTCCTCATGCCAAACGGAGCGAATTTTATGTTTTCAAATAATTTTATTTGCGCCATACCCAAATCAAATTAAAGCTTCTCAAATATATTTTTGAAGCTCACTTCCTTGGCAATTAAGCCATGCAATTCTGAAATTGGCATTCTTTTTTGCTCTGTAGTGTCTCTGCATCTGATGGTTACTGCATTATCGATAAGGCTATCGTAATCTACAGTAATGCAGAATGGTGTGCCTATCAAATCTTGGCGGGTGTAGCGTTTGCCCACGGTGTCGCGTTCTTCATATACCACATTGAAATCGTATTTGAGCATTTCCATAATTTCTTTGGCTTTTTCAGGTAACCCGTCTTTTTTTACCAATGGGAAAATAGCGGCTTTCACAGGAGCTAATGCAGGGTGTAATTTTAAAAACACTCTTGTTTTAAATTCTGCCTGGGCAGCATCATTTTCCCCCTTCGAAGGTTGGGGGGCTTCGGTATAGGCATTGCAAAGCACTGCTAAGAAAGTACGATCGGCACCCACAGAGGTTTCCAATACATAAGGCACATAGTTTTGGTTGAGTTCGGTGTCGAAATACTGCATTTTCTTGCCCGAAAGCAGCTGATGATTGCCCAAATCGAAATCGGTACGTGAGTGAATGCCTTCTATTTCTTTAAATCCAAAGGGAAATTCATATTCAATATCCACCGCAGCATTTGCATAATGTGCAAGCTTGTCGTGGTCGTGGAAACGCAATTTCTCAGCTGGAAAGCCTAATGATTTGTGCCATTTCAATCGGGCTTCTTTCCATTTGTTGTACCATTCCATTTCTGTGCCAGGGCGAATGAAAAACTGCATCTCCATTTGCTCGAACTCACGCATTCGAAATATAAACTGGCGTGCTACAATTTCATTTCTAAATGCTTTGCCAATTTGGGCGATGCCAAAAGGAATTTTCATTCTTCCTGATTTCTGCACATTTAGGAAATTTACAAATATGCCTTGGGCAGTTTCGGGGCGAAGGTATATAGTCTCTGCATCTTCGGCTACGGCACCTACTTTGGTGGAAAACATGAGGTTGAACTGTCGAACCTCCGTCCAATTGACTGTGCCTGACACTGGGCATTTAATTTTAGTGTCATCAATCAAATTCTTTAATCCGGCAAAATCTTCTTTGGTCAAAAAGGCTGTCATGGCTTCTAAAAGCTGGTCGGCTTCGGCTTTTTTGCCTTGTTCTTCTAATTGATCGGCATGAGCTTCTATCAAATGATCTACCCGATAGCGTTTTTTGCTGTCTTTATTATCTATCATGGGGTCGCTAAAGCCATCGATGTGGCCAGAAGCTTTCCATGTAAGTGGGTGCATAAAAATAGCAGCATCTATGCCCACAATATTATCGTTGAGCATGGTCATGGTTTTCCACCACAGGTTTTTGATGTTGTTTTTTAGCTCTACTCCGTTTTGCCCGTAATCATATACGGCAGCCAAGCCATCGTAAATTTCGCTGGAAGGGAAAACAAAGCCATACTCTTTGGCGTGCGATATTATTTTTTGAAAAGTATTGCGTTCTACGCTACTATCTGTTTGGGACATAACTAAAGATTCTAAATTATACTATTTTTACGTTGATATTAAGCCACAAAATTGCTAAAAATTGCATAAAAGCCACTACTATTTATGCAATCAAAAGCACCTTATTATTTAATGCAAATGAAATAGCCGTTTCAGCTTGAAATTTCTACACTTCATCCGATTTCTGTTTTTTATATTTTTCAAAAAGACAAAATTTGATGCAGATTTAAAACCGATCATTAATGAAAACAATATTTACACTCTTTATCCTAAGTGCGGTTGGAGCATTGGCTCAAAATACCCAAACTATCAAGGGGCAAATCACAGATAAAGAATCGAAGTACCTATTGATTGGCGTTACTGTTGCTGTAGTAGATATAGATCCCATCATTGGTGCAGCTACAGATGAAAACGGAGAATTCAAATTGGCGAATGTGCCATTAGGTCGTCATACATTAAAGATTAACTATCTCGGCTACAAAGAACAAGTGATGCCAAATGTGGTGGTAAGTGCTGGTAAACAAACGATTATAGACTTTTCGTTAACTGAAAATGTAACTGCAATTGATGAAATAGTAGTAAAATCAGAAGTGGATAAAACAGCTACTAACAATGAGATGGCTGTTGTATCAGCCCGATCATTTAACTTAGAAGAAGCCCAACGCTATGCTGGTAGTTTGAACGATCCATCAAGAATGGCTGCTAACTTTGCTGGTGTAAATGGTGCGAATGATGCCAGAAACGATATTGTTATCAGAGGAAATTCGCCTTTGGGTTTGTTGTGGAGACTAGAAGGAATAGAAATTCCCAATCCCAATCACTTTGGTTCGCTTGGTTCTACAGGAGGGCCTGTAAGTATTTTGAATACCAATCAATTGGGCAAGTCAGATTTTATGACTTCGGCTTTCCCAGCCAATTATGGAAATGCCACTTCGGGCGTATTTGATTTGATGCTTCGCAGACCTAATAATGAAAAACGGGAACATATATTGCAAATCGGGTTCAACGGTTTGGAAGCTGGCACAGAAGGCTATTTTTCCAAAAAATCGAAAGCTAGTTACATGATCAATTACCGCTACTCCACTTTGGGTGTATTTCAAGCTATTGGGGTGAATATCGGCACTGGAGCAGCTATTCCCCAATACCAAGATTTGAGTTTTAAAGTAGAACTGCCTACTGCCAAAGCTGGAAAATTTACTTTGTTTGGTCTAGGCGGGCTGAGCAATATTGAATTTTATGATAGCAAAATCGATACCAACAAAGGCAAAAACAACTTTTACAACGATGGCACTCAAGACATTGTGTTTAAATCAGATATGGGTGTTGTAGGGCTTTCACATCTTTATTTCTTCAACCCTACTACTTCCGCCAAGTTGGTAATAGCTGCCAGCGGTACTTCGCAACCCATAAGCATCGATACCATTATCAGACCATCGTTAATACTATTTAAAAAATACGAAGGTGTTTTCGACAACAACCGAATCAGCCTAAATTACAGTGTAAACAAAAAATGGGATAGACAAAACACATTTAATGTTGGCATAAATATCGATCGAATTGGATTCTCATTGAAAGACAAATCTGCCGATGCTGCCTCCACTGGAAAACCTCTGGTGGCCGTAAGAAATTCGGAAGGCGCCAATATGTTGTACCAAGGCTGGATGCAATGGCAACACAAATTCAACGAAAGACTAACTATGAATTTGGGTTTGCACACCCAGATTTTTTCTTTGAACAATCAAATTGCCTTAGAGCCACGTGCTGGTTTGAAATACCAATTAAATCAGAAAAGCACTCTGAGCTTGGGGGCTGGTGTTCACAATCAGACACAACCTATATTTTTCTATTATAACCGCACACCTGGAACGAGCGAATTATCCAACAAAGACTTGCGGTTTACCAACAGCAATCACTTTGTATTGGGCTATGATAATAGCTTTTCAAAAAATTGGAGAATCAAAACAGAGGTGTATTATCAAAGCCTGAATAACGTGCCAATCGATGCCAAATCCTCCACCTTTTCTATGTTGAATGTTGGCTCAAACTTTAACTTACCGGGAAACGATAGTTTGGTAAACAAAGGAACTGGCTACAATTATGGGGCAGAACTAACTTTAGAGCGTTTCTTTAACAATGGTTTTTACCTACTGGGCACCGCCTCGTTGTTTGAATCGAAATACAAAGGCAGCGATGGGGTTTTGCGAAACACCGCTTTTAATGGCAATTATGTTTTTAATGCTTTGGGTGGATATGAATTTAAAATTGGCAAAAAAATCACTTTATCAGCCGATCTAAAAAGCACATTTGCTGGTGGCAGAAGATTCACGCCAATTGATGAAATTGCTTCTTTGGCTCAAAAACGTATCATTGAAATCGAGTCTAAGGCTTTTACCACACAACTGCCCGCCTATTTCAGAACAGATTTAAGTATTGGTTTCAAAATGGAAGGGAAACGTGCAACCCAGCAATTCATATTGCAAATCAACAATATATCTGACAATTTCAATGTGTTTCAACGTAGATACAGTGTAACCGATAATAAAATAATTGACGTGCCTCAACAAGGCCTATTCATTATTCCGCAGTATAGGATTTTGTTTTAAAAGCTCAGAACCTCGAAGTGGCTTTTAAATGATATGAATTCAATGCGGTTTAGCTAAACCTTTTTTGTACCTCACCCCCAACCCCTCTCCTACAGAGAGGGGTGCCTGAGGACGAACGACCTTGATAATTTAATAATGAATTCTTGAAGATAAACATTCCAAAGAATATAAATGGGTCAATTCAAAACCAATTTGCAAAGTCTTTCGACCCCCCTCTCCTACAGAGAGGGGTGCCTGAGGACGAACGACCTTGATAATTTAATAA
>CAZMFZ010000092.1:10426-15285 GCA_964565665.1 uncultured Bifidobacteriaceae bacterium
GAATATAAATGGGTCAATTCAAAACCAATTTGCAAAGTCCTTCGACCCCCTCTCTCTGTAGGAGAGGGGCGGGGGTGAGGTTAATGAAGGGGTGAAGGCTGTTCGATTTTCAATCCCAAAACCACATAAAAAGTATTTTAAATCAGCAAGACAAAGATTCGAATTGTTAAATAGTGTACTAACTTGTAAATAAAATCAGAAACATGAAAACACAAACAATACTAGGAGCTGGTGGTTCGATCGGAATCGAATTGGCCAAATCGCTTAAAAATTTTACTTCTGATATAAGATTGGTAGGCAGAAATCCTGTAAAGATCAATGAAACCGATTTGCTTTTCAAGGCCGATCTCACCAATAGAGAACAAGTATTTGAAGCCGTAAAGGGAAGTTCAATTGCTTATGTAGTTATCGGTTTTGAATATACAACGAAAGTTTGGAAAGCACTTTGGCCTGATTTTATCCAAAATGTGGTAGATGCCTGTGTGGAACATCAAGTAAAATTGGTATTCTTCGATAATGTCTATGCTATTGGAGGTGATAATGTGAAGCACATTACAGAAGAATCTCCTATTAGCCCAACAAGTGAAAAGGGGGAAATAAGAGCTCAAGTTGATAAAATTGTATTGGAAGCCATGAAAAACCGCCAGTTGCAAGCCATTATTGCCAGAGCCCCCGATTTTTTTGGACCAATAAAAGAGAAAAGTATGCTTATGAATTTGGTATACGACAATTTGGTGAAAGGCAAAACAGCCCAATGGCTTTGTTCCTCAGAAAAGATACATAGCATGGGCTATACTCCAGAACTAGCAAAAGCAACGGCTCTCCTTGGAAATACTGATTCAGCTTACAATCAAATCTGGAATTTGCCAACCGATAAGCCACTTACTGCTAAGGAATGGACAAAAATATTTGCCAAAGAAATGAATACAAGCGACAAAGTGATGTCGCTTCCAGCTTGGGGAGCGAAATTACTTGGCATTTTTGTTCCTATTATGGGAGAAATCCACGAAATGCTTTACCAATTCGACCGTGATTATTATTTCGACAGCACAAAATTTCAAAATGCATTTGGCTACAAACCCATTTCAAACGAACAAGCAGTGAAAGAAACCTTAAAAGCTTTGATATCTAAATAAAGCTTCTTTGTTAGATTGGAGTATTTGAATCATCCATTGCCCTCTGTTCAAAACCGAGGACTACGGATGGTAATCGAGCAAAACCTAAAATAATTGATAGTAGAAACCCATTTACATACTTAGAATTCAAGTTAAATACATGCTCACTCATGATCAATTGATGAAAAACAAGATTATACCAGGTTTTACTTGGTCATTTTTTTGGTGCTGTCTACGATACGATTTTTTCTTAAAGATACTTTTAGGTGTTTTCTTAGGTTCGCTTATGTCCATAAGCGATTGGTTTTCTGGCTGTAACTCTACTCAAATTTATATATTGAACTTTGCAGGGTGTGTGGTATGTAGTTACTTGATTTGGTCTGGATCAGCATTTATTGGAGAAATTACCGATTTTCGATTGAATTGGGAAATAGAAGGACTAAAAAAAGCCATTTTGTTGCTGGCACTAAATGTGGTTTATATTTCTATTTGTTTATTGCTCGTTATGAAATCCTTAGAATGGGTAAAGGGCTCCGATTACCCTTCGTACGTCTATTGGGAATCTTTCATTTATGGTATTTTTGTTACGACCGTTATCAACCTCGTTTACATTTCAAAAAGCATATTTTCTTTTTGGAAACATACCAAATACGAAAACGAAGTCCTTAAACAAGAAAATCTAAAATCGCAACTCGAATCTTTGAAGAATCAAGTAAACCCACATTTTTTGTTCAATAGCTTGAATACTTTGATTTCAATTATTGATGATGAGCCTGAAACAGCCAAAAATTACACCCAAAATTTATCGCAAGTCTATAGATATATTTTGCAGGCCAAAGAAAAAGATTTGGTGACATTGAAAGAAGAACTTGAGTTTACAAAAGCGTATGATTATCTGTTGAAAATTCGGTATGGCGACAATCTTCACTTTCAGTTAGATATTCCAACAGAATACCTTCACTTTAAAACGCCAACACTCGTTTTGCAAATGCTAGTAGAAAATGCCATAAAACATAATGTGATTTCGCAGTCAAAACCATTAACAATTCGAATTTTTGTTGATGAAATGAACATCCTCATTGTGAGCAATAATTATCAGCCAAAGAAACTAAATATTGAATCTGACAAAGTAGGCTTAAAAAACATAGCCGATAGATTCCGAATATTGGAAGGAAAAGAAATTGAAGTGATTCAAAATGAGGCATATTTTAGAGTCAAATTGCCTTTGATTGTTTAATCAGGTCAAATCATCATCATCTGTTTCAAAAATTTAAACTTCCCAAATAGGGTCGGGGCTTATGAAAATAGTAATTGTGGAAGACGAAAATCCTGCCGCAAAAAGGCTGGAAAAACTCATCAAAGAAATAGACAATACCATCTCCATCGATGCCAAACTTGATAGCATAGAGTCGGCTGTGGCTTGGTTTTCAAATCATGCCCAACCTGATTTGATATTGATGGATATAGAATTGGCCGATGGACAAAGTTTTGAGATTTTCTACCAAGTGCTGATCTCTGCCCCTGTCATTTTCGCTACAGCTTATGATGAATTTGCACTCAAAGCTTTTAAGGTAAATAGCATCGACTATTTGCTCAAACCGATTGAAAAAGAATCGCTTGCAATAGCAATAGACAAATTCAAAACATTTAAAACCAGCTTTGCAACACCGCACACCGAGTTTAATATCAACGCTCTTTTACAATCATTTTCAATTAATAAGCCCCACAAATCAAGATTTCTAGTAAAGTTAGGTGAGCGGTTAATTTCTATAGAAATAGAGCAAATTGCCTATTTTATTAGTGAAGAAAAGCTCACTTTCTTAATGACACACGATAAAAATAAATATGTGATGGATCAAACGCTCGATGAGTTGGAATATATGGTGAGTACAAAAGAATTTTTCCGCATCAATCGACAGTTTATTGCATCTCTCAAATCGATTGGCTCGATTCGCCAGTATTTTAATGGGAAGTTAAAACTCACCTTAAACCCACCTGTATTAAATGAGGTGTTGGTGAGCAGAGAAAAAGCTGCTAGTTTTAAAGAATGGTTAGATAGTTAAAATAATAATTAAACAATGCAACAAGACAATTGGGTAAAAGTACACACCACAGCCTTCGCTTCCGAAGCATCTGTAATCGAAGATTTACTAGCCGCACAAGAAATAATGGCTGTAATATTGAACAAAAAGGATAGTTCGTATAATAATTTCGGTAATTGTGAGATATTTGTAACGCCCACTGAGGCGAAAGCAGCCCGTGAAATTATAAATGAATATTTCAGCATTCAATAAACTTTCAAACCTTCAACAAAGAATAATTACCGCAATAATTGGGGGAGTATTTTTTCTTTTTTGTCTCACTTTCAACGAATGGACCTATTTGAGCTTAATACTACTGGTAAGTGTAGTAGGGCAAATAGAATTTTACTCCCTCATCCGTGAAGATGGTGACGACCCGCTCACCAAATGGGGTATTATTAATGGGGTTCTACTTAACCTAATTTGTTTTTTTGTGGCAAGGGGCGATATTCCTACCAAAGCTTTTTTCTTCTTTTTTGTATTGCTGGGCATCATTTATATTTCCGAATTGTACCGCAAAGCCTCTAACCCTTTTGAAAATATTGCTTACACAATTATTGGCGTGTTCTATGTGGCTATGCCTTTGGCTCTGTTGCATTTTGCCTCATTTTCCAATGGTTATTTTAGCTTTCAGATTGCCTCAGGCTGCTTTTTCTTGCTTTGGGCTAGCGATACAGGGGCTTATTTTGCAGGGCGGGCCTTTGGGCGAAACAAACTTTTTCCTAGAATTTCTCCAAATAAAACTTGGGAAGGCTTAATCGGTGGTTTGGGTGCTGCACTAATTTTAGCAGCCATACTCAGCAATTATTATACCGATTTATTGCTTTGGAAATGGCTTGTATTGGCTATAATCATTTGTATAGCAGGTACTTATGGCGATTTAATAGAATCGATGTTGAAACGCAGCTTGCAAATCAAAGATTCGGGCAGCCTTATTCCTGGGCATGGTGGCGTACTCGACCGCTTCGATGGTTTGCTAATGGCAGCTCCGTTTGCGGCTTTCTTCCTTATGTTTTCTTAGCTTTATATTTCAAATCACTAATCTTTTTCTGCATCCCATATTATAAAAAATTCTCACCCTGAAAGCTATCAAGGTGAGAATTTTTTATATTAGAATGAGATAAATTTGTTAAACTAATTTACCGATAGCTTCACTACTTTATTTCCAAGTTTTGCATCTCTGATTTTCAAGATGTATGAGCCTGAAGGAATATTGGCTACCGATATTTTTACGCCTGCTGTATTGAAAGCATGGCTTACTATCGTGTTGCCTTCCATATTAACCAAATCAACTACCGAATTATCAGTTAAGCCTGAGATATTCACGTCTTGATTGGCAGGATTTGGATATACAACCAAACTGTTGTCAGTCGATAATTGAGCCGCTTCTTGTGCTGCCTGTCTTGCTCCAGTTTTGGCAGCATTGGCATCTAACAACGCTTGGTATTTAGGTGCGATCACTCTCATGTTGGTACTTCCTATTTGGTTGAGGTTTTCCAAATGCCCCCAAGACCCAAACTTAGATTGTCTTTCACCAATATAGCTGAAGGCCATAACCAATCGGCAATTTACTGCTGGTTCAACCATTTTTCGAAAGTTTTTCATATACAAGTCATATATGGTTGGGTGTATTTGTGCATCCCATACTGCTTGGTTATAACAC